>JAGLEK010000282.1 GCA_023145125.1 Bacteroidales bacterium
CCATTTAACGTGGTGATGGCACCACAGGAAAATCCCATCGGGCCACCAACAGAATATCATGGTACTTTCCTCGGGGTATTACAAACAAACCGTGCCATACTGCATGTTATAGAGGCAGTGTTGTTTATGAACCTGTTCTTTGGTGGAGCAACCTCCTGGGTAGAGCTGATTGTTAAATCATTCCTGATCTATTTCTGGGCAGTATTTGTAGGGATGGTGTTCCCGAGGTTCAGGGTTGATCAATCTATCCCCTGGTTATTGAAAGTTCCATTGCTGATCGGAATCCTGGCAATTGTGATTTATATTATTTAAAAAGGAATAAAACTAATGGCTGAAGAAAAAGAAAATATAACAGGCATGCATGATGATAAGTTCCTGGCACCCGAAAACAAAAAAAGGATCGTAATTGGGCCGGAGGGGGAAGAAATTCATGTAGATCCTTTACAGGACTACTTTTGTACTGAACGGCCTCAAACTTCTGAGCCGCGAAACAAAACCGTTGAAAAGTTCCTGAACTGGGCTCGTGCCGAATCACTCTGGGTATTGGGGTTCGGAACAGGCTGCGGGAGCATCGAGATCCCGCCACTGCTCTCCCCTCGCTTCGATGCCTATCGCTTTGGGGTGGCCATGCGTGCTACACCACGACAGTCGTCAGTAATCATTATCTCCGGATATCTTGCTGTAAAAACACTCAAACGTGCCATTCGCTCGTATGAACAAATGCAAAACCCAAAATTTGTGATCGCACTGGGTAGTTGCACCATCAATGGTGGGATGTACTGGGACAGCTACAATACCATCAACCGCCTCGATCACTATTTGCCTGTCGATGTATACGTGGCCGGATGTATGCCGAGGCCTGAAGCCATTCTGTCAGGCTTTAATAAGCTGAAGGAGCGGATCAGGGCCGGCAGAGCTGAAGGTGCTAATGAATATATTACAAACCTCGACTGGTATAAAGCAAACCAGAAAAAGATAATTAAAGATTGGAATATGCCCGATTATAACTGGTAAATATAAATAGTATGGAAGCCTTATTAGATAGATTAAAAACCCGCTTTGGTGTCTTTGACTTTGAACAAAAGAAAACATACCAGTCATTTTGTTCTGTAGATAAATTGAGCCTGGTCTCCCTGGTGACCTATCTTAAAGCTACCGAAGGGTTCAAGGTGCTGGTGCTGATATCGGTTGTGGACTGGATTGAAGACGGGAAGTTTCAAATCACCTACCTGCTGAACAATCCTGAACTAAAAACAGATATTGGGATACGTACATTTATCAGCCGTGATAATGAAGAAATGGAATCTATTCATGATCTGTGGGAACATGCTCCTACTTTTCAGCGTGAGATAAGGGAAATGTATGGGATTAACTTTCCGGGAAGCCCACGGGTAGATGAGTCGTTTTTACTGGAAGGCTGGGATGATATCCCACCCATGCGAAGGGAATTTGATACCAAAAAGTACTCGGAAGATACATTTTTCCCCAGGCCGGGCCGCAAAACAAACGATCCTGCCGAGTACATGAAACAAAAGCTTTATCCTGATGAAAAATAAATTGAACATATTAAACTGGAAACCTGACAGAAGCAGCTTCCCTGATATGGGCGAAGATGGAAAACCTGTGATTTCCCTTGATTCTGAAAAATTTATAAAGGTCTGGCAGGGTCCAAACCATCCGGGTATTACAGGGAATATGTCTTTAGAGCTTACGATCAGTGGCGATGAGGTGGTTGAATCAAAAACCCATGTTGGATATTTACATCGTGGCTTTGAGAAACTGTTTGAACGCAGGCGCTATATTCAGTGTTTTCCCACATGCATTCGTATGTGTGTGCCGGAACCGGATACCAATGAATACAATCTGGCCCGTGGTGTGGAAGAATTAGACGGAATAGAAGTGCCCGAGATGGCAAACTGGCTGCGAATGATCGTCCTTGAAATGGCACGATTGCAGGTCTTACTCAGAATGGTGCCCGGCCAGGCAGGAACCATGGGCCTGGGATTAGGAGTGCAATGGGGTATGTATTACCGCGAATTGATCCTCGATCGCATGGAGGAGCTTACCGGTGCCAGGATATATCATATGTATATTTTGCCTGGTGGCGTCAGGGGTTTACTGCCTGATGGCTTTAAACAGAGGCTCGAAGAAAACCTTGTAAAAATCGAAGGTTTTTTGAAGGATATAGATAAACTGATCCTTCATAATGCCGTTTTCAAGAAACGTGCCATCGGCATTGGCCATATACCAAAAGATTGGGTTGATCAGTACGGGATCGTGGGCCCGGTTGCCAGAGCTGCCGGATACCAGAGGGATGTCAGGAAAGATTATCCTTATTTGTATTATGATCAGATCGATTTTGATTATAACATCGAGCATGATTCCGATATGTTTGCAAGATTCCTGGTGAGAAGAAAAGATCTTGAAACAACATTGGATATTTTGAGGCAGATCATGGCGAAAATGCCTGATAAAGGAGAAATACGGGCTGAAACACCAAACGTATTGCACTGGAAAATTCCCAAAGGAGAAACTTATGTTCGCTGTGAATCCAGCCGTGGTGAATACGGTTTTTATATGGTAGCTGATGGCAGCGAGTTCCCAAGGCGGATTAACCTGCGTGGCCCCAGCTATACACATGCCATTGCCGTGCTGGAGAAACTACTTGTTAATGCAAATATTTCAGATGTATCGGCCATCATGCTTTCATTGGCAACCTGCCCGCCTGAGATAGAAAGATAGTATTAGAAAAAAACTTATAATGATGATCAAAGATATTTTATCACCCTTTTCAGCCTGGAAAAAAGTCTTCGATAAACCGGTTGTTATAAAAGATCCTATCAACGACAGGCCCGGAGCAGATCGCTACAGGGGGTTTCATAAAAATGATATTGAAACATGTATCGGATGCGGTACCTGTGAAGATATATGTGAAAATGAAGCCATTGATATGATCCCTGTCGAGGGCATTGAAACAAAAGACGGAGATAGCGGCCTGCGTCCAAGTATTGACTATGGACGCTGTTGTTGGTGTGCGCTTTGTGTTGATATTTGTACCACCACATCGCTTACACTTTCCAATGCATATAACTGGGTTGAAGAAGATCCTGAAGCATACAGGTTTACACCCGGTGTTGACGAAAAGCCATGGCAGAATGAAGAAAAAGGATGGAAGAAGCCGGAAGGAAACTACGAGTTCTACAGCCTTAATCGTGTTTCAATGGAACACCTTCATCCTGAGGAAAGAAGTGATTCCTTTGTTGAAATGGTGAAGGGATATTCTAAGGAACAAGCTGAAAAAGAAGCTGATCGCTGTGTGGAATGTGGCATTTGTACGGCCACCTGCCCGGCGCATATGGGAATCCCCGAATATATAAAAGCTATACGGAACGATGACCTGGAGGAAGGACTGCGGATCTTATATGATACCAATCCATTACCGGAGATTTGCGGACGTATATGTACACATAAATGTGAGACAGTTTGTTCTGTGGGCCACCGGGGTGATCCTATCTCTATCAGATGGCTGAAACGATATATCGCAGACCAGAATCCTTCAGAAAAATATAAACAGATCCTGGAATCAGAAAGCCTGAAAAAGAATGGGAAGAAAGTTGCTATTATTGGTTCAGGGCCGGCGGGCCTGTCAGCAGCGTATTATCTTGCTTTATTGGGGTATGAGTGTACAATTTATGAAAAATTATCACAGGCAGGGGGGATGATGCGTTACGGAATTCCTGAATATCGCCTTCCATATGATCAGATTGATAAGGATATCAATTATATATTGTCACTTGGTGTGAAGATCGTTTATGATACAACCATCGGAAAGGATATCATGCTGGAGCAACTGGAGAAAGATAATGATGCTGTTTTCGCAGGAACGGGATTGCATTTGGGCCGCAGCACACGCATTGATGGTTCAGATCATAAAGATGTATATCAGTCCATAGAAATGCTTCGGAAAATTACACAGGGTGAAGAAGTCCATGTCGCGGAAAAAATAGTAGTGATAGGCGGGGGAAATGTAGCAATGGATATCACACGTTCTCTGGCACGCTTGCAAATACAGAAATATGGTAAAGTTCAGATCATAACAACCAGTTTGGAAACGGAAGACATAATGCCTGCCGACGTGGAGGAGGTAGTAGAATCACGCGAAGAGGGTGCAACAGTCATGCCTGGATGGGCCCCGCAGCATATCGAAATTGTTGATGGAAAGATCAAAGGATTGCATGTCGCACAATGTTTGTCATTGTTTGATGAAACAGGAAATTTTAATCCACAGTGTAATCTTGAAAATACCAGGTTCTTTGAAGGCGACATGGTAGTTGAATCAATAGGGCAGGGGATGGACCTGAGCTACCTGTCGGAAGATATCAAGGAACAGCTGGAAATGGGCCCCCGGGGCAGAATTCAGGTAAATGATGTTTTCCAGACCAGCTTGCCATGGCTTTTCCTTGGTGGGGATATTATCCAGGGGCCGGATGTAATCCATGGTATCGCAAATGGCCACATAGCTGCAAGAGGGATCGACAGATTATTATCAGGGGAATAAGTAGTCTCCAACCACAAATTAAAAATATATAAATATGGACCTTTCAACAACATATATGGGGCTGAAACTCAAGAGCCCGATCATCGTGGGCAGCTCCGGCTTATCAGAGCATATTGAAAACTCAATAGCATACGAAAAAGCAGGAGCAGGAGCCATCGTCCTTAAATCATTGTTTGAGGAACAGATTCTCCATGATGTAGATGAGCAGCGCTTGAATAATATGTATGGTTCCTATGCCGACCAGGAGTATTATGCCATGTACTATTCTAAAAAACATAATATTACACAGTATACCAATCTTATCAAAAAAAATAAGGAGGCATTAGATATTCCTGTGATTGCCAGCGTAAATTGTGTTTCAGCCGTGGAATGGACCTCTTATGCTAAGATTATCGAGGAAGCCGGTGCAGATGCCCTGGAGGTAAACCTGTTCCTGTTACCGGCAGATATTGACCATACCGGCGAGGAAAAAGAACAAATATATTTTGACATTATTGAAAAAATCGGGTCTGAAATTAATATCCCGTTTGCCTTGAAGATCAGCTACTACTTTTCGGGACTTGCTAATTTCATCTATCGATTATCGCAAACAAAAGCCTCAGCTGTAGTTTTATTCAACAAGTTCTACAGCCCTGACGTTGATATAGAAAAGGAAATGATCATCCCGGGTGATGTTTTTAGTTGTAAAGAGTTAAATACAATGACACTCCGCTGGATCGGAATCCTTTATAATAAGATCCGCATGGACATGGCCGCCTCCAGAGGAATTTATGATGGTGAAGCTGTGATCAAAAATTTGTTGGTGGGAGCCCAGATAACACAGATCGTGTCAGCAGTTTATAAAGAAGGCCCCAAGGTGCTGGAAGAGATGATCAGTACACTCACTGATTGGATGGAACGACATGAGTATAATACCATTGAGCAGTTTAGAGGAAAAGCCAGCCAGAAAAACATTAAAAAGCCGGTACTTTTCGAACGAACTCAATTTATGCGCTATTTCTCAGATGCAGGATATTAATGGGAATTAGGCAGGATGTGATATGCAGTTTACGGTTTAAAGAGGGTGTCTCAAAAGCTAATTAAGAGTGTCATTTCGAGTGAAACGAGAGATATATTCTATTGACTATCGGTAATGCAGATTTCTCCTTTCGGTCGAAATGACTAAAATATCAGACTTTTAAGATAACCTCCTGATGATTTACACACCTTTGGTGCTTATCCTTCTATCTCAAAAGTTTCCTCAATCAGCCTTTTCAGCGTTTTGTTGGCTGAGATCTTGCTGCCCATGAATTGTTTCATCAGGTCTTCCATGGGGATGATATCAGCCTGCTGGAGATATTCAAACACAGCCATGATCATGGCATTGCGGCCACCAACATGTTCGCGAAAGGTTTTTGTGATAATTTTGGCTTTTGTTACAGGCCTTTCAATACTGTCATCAATAAGCAGTAAACTTTCTTTAGTGGCGTTGTCGATGAGCTTTTGTGCAAATTTCAATCCGTCTTCAGATGTTACGATGATAACGTCAGGTCTGGGTGCACCGGTATATTGGATGGGCTCGGGGGAAAGGATAATGTGTGAAGCTGAAAACCCTACACCCACCGTTACAGGGTAGCTGCCTTTCTTGGTCACATTCAATCCGCAGCGCATTCCGGCTCGGATAAACATCTCGGCTGCCGCCTGTACACCTTCTCCTGCAGTGCCGCTGAGGAAGAGCCTGAGAGGCTTGTTGAGTTTATGGGGAAATTCTTTTTCGATAAGCATGTCGGAAGAGAAAAGTGATGGGAGCCCTTCCCGCTCCTGGGTTTCATATGGCTGTGGTTTATTGTCGGCATATACCTTGATTTCGATGCCGGCTTCCCGGATGAGGCTCTTCAGCTTCATGCCGGGATTACTCTTTACACCATAGGATGTACAGATTTCCATCACTTCAATAAGTGAAAACCCGTCTCTTGAAAATGCTTCTGCCAGCTGGTCGGAGATATCACCGATACCGGTAATACGGCTTACATAGCTTGCTCCTGCCTCTGTCACCAATCCACAAATATCATATCCCTTGTGGGATGCTCCCTGGGGGAGGGTTGGGGTTTTAAACCCCTTAGGAGTAAATTCACTAGGCTGCCCGCCTGTCATGCCGTAGAGCATATTATTATGCACCACCACGGTCATATTATAGCCGTTATGGGCTGCATCAAGCAAGTGTTGCATTCCGATGGTTGCACCACCATCGCCGATATAAACGATCACCTTTTTATCGGGATTGTTAACCCCTGCCGAGACTCCGGAGGCAAGGGCAACGGATCTTCCGTGCAGTCCATGCACAGTATGGGTGTCAAATGCTTTGTCGATGATGCCGAGGCAGCCGATGTCGGTTACCAGAATAACATCCAGAAGGCTCTTGCCAAGTTTTTGAAGGGCTTTTTCAGTATTCTGACTGATGGTGGTATGACTGCAGCCTTTGCAGAAAGGCAGAGTATTGGTGTTGATGAATTTAGTTTCCATGTTTTTTCACCTCCTCTATAATTTCATCGGGGTTGATCATACGGCCGATAGTATTCACTGAATGAACGTTCGCAGGTGCCTTTGCACCGAATAAAAGTTTCCTGTATAATCCCGGATGGTTCTCTTCTGCAATAACAACATTATTGTATCCTGACATGATATTCATGTATAGATCGGGAATGGGGAGCAGGGTTTTGGGAATGAAAACAGATACGGGCCGCCCTTCCTCCTTAAGTATTTTTGCAGCCTCCCTCACCGCATTGGCTGTGATACCATATGATACCAGTAAAGTGTCGGAGCTCTCTTCTTTTACAAACTCATAGTAAAGATAGGAGTCAAGGTTGTTCTCGATCTTTTCCTGGATCTTAATGGTATTGCTAAGTGCCTCAGGGGTGATCCCTTCCAGGATGCCATTCGCATTATGGGTAGAAGCGGTATATCTAACCTGGTGTTTATCATTGCTCACCGGCAGGAATTCGGGTACGCCCCGCTCATCTCTGTTGTAAGGGATGAATTTTTCATCTCCGGTATAATATTTTCTTTCGATAGGTTTGATCTCTTTCAAGGTATCCAGGTCGAAGCTGAACTGCGTCATCACTTCTTCTTTGGATGTTAGCAGGATCACCGGTGTTCGAAGGTCAGCGGCAGTCTTGAGCGCATGTTCTGCCATTTCCCAGCAATCATTTGCTGTGGAGGTGCTGATCACCGGGATGGAATATCCCCCGGAGAGCATCCCGTTGAGCAAGGTAATATCGCCCTGTGCACCGCTGGTGGCTGTCCCGGTGGCCGGCCCTAACCTCTGAACCAGGACGATCACCATGGGTAGTTCCATCATGTATGCCATGTTTATAGATTCCAGCATAAGCGCAAAGCCAGGGAATGAAGTTGCTGTGACCGGTAATTTTCCTGCTGCGGAAAAACCGCTCATCCACTGCAATGTGGTTATCTCGTCAGGTGCGGCGAGGAAGGTTTTAAAACGTTTTCCCGAAAAGAGGTAGAGGTTGTTTGCCGGTGTAATAGGGTAACCGATAAACACTTCTGCACCCGCCCTGACAAGGGCTTCGGTCATCAGTCTTGATCCGTCAATGAGTGCCTGCATAGTTTATATATTTTATTCAATTGGCAAAGGTAGAAAAGAAGAATTATACAGCGCATATAATAATCTATTATTTGGCAAAAATAAATAATCTTTTTTCTTATGAATTACAATTCAATATGTATAATTTTGCTGGTCATTCTTTGACCTGAATCGGGTTTGAGGTGATTGAGGAAGGAGAATGTGATTGATTAAGCGAACAGACTTGGAGGTGAAAGTATTCTGAATACTGGTTTCTGCCTTCTTTGAAAAAGCAAACTCAACTAATAAAAACTACCCCAAGGGGTAAATACTGAATTAAATATAATTATTATGTCAGCAACAGTTCAATTTGAAGCTCCCGACCATTATATGGTGGACGAACTTTACACCGATGAGCACAAAATCATCCGTGACGCAACAAGGGATTGGGTAAACCGTTCGGTAAAACCCGTTATCGAAGATTATTTTGAGAGGGCAGAGTTCCCACGTCCGCTTATCAGGGAAATGGGCGAGCTGGGTATGTTCGGCCCTTTCATCCCGGAAGAGTATGGCGGCCCCGGCCTTGATTTTACTTCTTACGGCCTCATTATGCAGGAACTTGAAAGGGGTGATTCAGGGATCCGTTCCATGGCTTCTGTACAAACATCACTGGTATGTTATCCGATCTGGAAATTTGGAACGGAAGAACAGAAACAGAAATGGCTTCCACGCCTTGTCAGTGGCGAGCTCATCGGCTGTTTTGGGCTTACCGAGCCAAACCACGGATCAGATCCTGGCAGCATGGTAACACGTTTCGAAGATAAAGGCGATCATGTCATCCTGAATGGCGCCAAGATGTGGATCACCAACTCAACCATTGCCGATATTTCTGTGGTATGGGCCAAAGATGAAGAAGGTAAGATAAGGGGCATGGTTGTGGAAGCAGGTGGAGAAGGTTATTCAGCACCTGAAACACATGGTAAGTATTCACTCCGTGCATCAGTTACCGGTGAGCTTGTTTTTGACAATGTCAAGGTTCCTAAAGAGAACCTCTTTCCGGATGTTGTCGGCCTTCGTGGACCATTGAGCTGCCTGAATTCTGCACGCTATGGCATAGCCTGGGGTGCTATTGGAGCAGCCATGGACTGCTATGATGCTGCATTGAGATATGCCATCGAACGCAAACAGTTTGGCAAGCCCATCGCCGGCTTCCAGCTGCAACAGAAGAAACTTGCTGAAGCATTGACAGAGATTACCAAGGCGCAGCTGTTGATATGGCGGCTGGGAGCCCTGCGTGATCAAGGCAAAGCCACAGCCGCACAAATTTCCATGGCCAAGCGCAACAATGTGAACATGGCCCTGGAGATAGCACGCGAAACACGTCAGATACTGGGTGCCATGGGAATCACCAATGACTTCCCGATGATGCGCCACATGATGAACCTCGAATCAGTGATCACATATGAGGGGACACATGATATTCATCTGTTGATCACAGGTGCAGAGGTGACAGGGATACCTGCTTTTTACTAGTATCCAGTATCCAGTATCCAGGATCCAGTATCCAGTATCCAGTATCCAGTATCCAGTATCCAGTATCGAAAATCACATTGTAAATTGTACACACAGAATTGGCTACGCCGAACTCCGCTTCGCTCCGGTTCAGAATTGTAAATCAAAAAACCTCGTGCTTGCACGGGGTTTTTTTTATCTTTATAGGAAAACCTAGCTGTAATGAAAAAATATAGCATTCTTATTCTTTTTCTCCTGCCGCTTTTTTTTATGCAGTCAGCATGTAAAAAGAAAACAGATACCGAAGTCAAGCCGCTGTATCTTCAGGTTGATCTGCCCCGGCACGAGCTCAAGCATAAACTGTATTACAGTATCCCTTATGAAGAGCGTTCCATCGAACTGGCTTTCGACAATGAACTCGACCCCCGGACTGTTGAGGGGAATATCCGCCTGGAAGATATTAATGGCGACCTGAGTCAATACATAGGTTTGCATCATACGGCAAACCAGGTGCTCATCACGCTTCATCCGGGATTTGATTTCAAGCCCGGGTGGAAATATAATATCATCCTCTTACCGGGACTGCGATCTTTAAACGGATTATCACCATCGGGTGAAAAGCCAATAGAATGCCGTACAAGTATTGCTCATGCCATTCAACCCCGGGGGATCCTGTATGGCGGTGGTCAGGAAAGAACCGCTATTGCTGTCATCTCCGATATACATATGGGCGACACCAGGGCAAATAATAACAAATATTGTTGGTTCGGGAAGAACCGGGCCGCCATGGAGGCTTTTCTCGATTATGTGCTCGACAGCAGCAATATTAAGCAACTGGTCATACTGGGCGACCTTTTTGATGAGTGGTTGGTGCCTTATACGATCTCTCCTTTTGATTCTGCGGTGAACATAACAAATACAAGGGAATTCTTTGTGGCAGTGGCTGGATCCGAGATGAATGAAGACATATTTGAAAAGCTGAACCACATAGCCAACGATGACAGGGTTGAGCTGATCTATGTGCCGGGGAATCATGATATGCTGGGAACGCAGGAAATCCTGAATGATATCATCCCCAAAGCGCAATGGGAGGGAGGTCCTGACGGGCTTGGACAATATTTACCTTTTACCGATATGATCTTCGAGCATGGGCATCGCTACGACTTTTTTAATTGTCCGCAACCTCTGGTGAATGAAGGCCAAAAATTGCCACCCGGTTATTTCGTGTCGAGACTGTATGCCAAAGGTATGATGGATGCAGCAATTGCAGACAAATCTGTTGGCCGGGCTACGGGCTCATTTGAATTTATTGCAGCCTGGGATATTGCATTCCTTTATACCATTGCCCATTTCAGGATGGACCTGCCGGATGTTTACGCCGAAAATATTCTTATGGGTGGGATAGACGGCTACACTGAGCCGGTGTCTTTTCATGGCACAAAGGAAATGTACGCAGCCGGTATTGAAGATTACTGGCCGGCAACACAGGCCCAAAACCAGGTGCCGGTGCCAACACCTTGCTGCTTCCATGCCATCTGGAATGGCCATAGTGATCTTTTTTCAGCTGCAGAGCAACAATACATGATGCAGCCTCCTGCTCCCCAGGCGTACAAGATAGTAGCTTTCGGGCATACGCATGAGCCCATGTTGGAGTACTACGATAAAAGTGGTAAGCACAGCAGCATTTATGCCAATTCCGGCTCCTGGATCGATGCCGATCAGTCAAGCTACAAGGTCAGGACTTATTTATTGATCACGCCAAAGGCCTGGACCGGTTCAGAGCTGGATGTGGTGGGATTGTACCAGTATAACCCGGATACGGGTGATGAGTATAAGCCTGTTTTGATTAAGGAGGAGAGTGTAAAGTAGTACTTGAAGTATTTAAAGTACTTGAAGTACTTGGAGTACTTGGGGTGCCTGGGGTGCCTGGGGTTTGGTGTGAAATTGTAAAGTCATTTCTGCCATTTGTATATTGATGATCATTATGTTATGGTTTATATCTTACCTTTTTGCTTTAATCTTCTGTGCAAATACCATTATGCAATGTTTAACAGCAGACCCATACTTTCTGCATTTATAATTGCGCTTTGCTGCATCTTTTCCGGCATACAGTTTATGGCTTCTGCCCAGGATGTCATAACCGACTTTGATGGTAATCAATATAAAACTGTCAGGATAGGGGAGCAGATATGGATGGCTGAGAACCTCAGGAGCATCCATGATGCCGGCGGAATGAAGATCAAAAGGGTTTGTTATAAGCTCATCAAAGAGAATTGTGATAAGTACGGAGGCTTATACAGCTGGAATGATCTGAAAGTTGATATGGCAAAAGATAGTATGCAGGGCATTTGTCCTGATGGCTGGCATATTCCGGATGATGAAGAATGGACAGTACTCATTAATGCAGTTGGAGGGGCAGATAGTGCTGCCATAAACTTAAACAAAGGCGCTTATAAGGAATTCAATGTACAGTACGGTGGTAACTATCATTATCGCCTCAAAAACTACAACTATATCGATGAAATTGCTTATTACTGGACCTCTGCAAGCTATAGCCGGTCGGCAGCATGGATGCGGATGATCGGGAAAAAGAATGTTAATACGAATCGTTCTACCGTACCAAAGGTATACTGCCTGAGTGTCCGGTGTATCAAAGATTGACAGAACGTGGATTCTTCTAAAATACAGTATTTACAGAAAGGTGTATGCTCTGCTTAGCGGAGCTTGTTGCTCAGCCCGTCTTTCTTGCAGATCGGGCACTCAGTATTCCTCTGGGTAGAGATGTAACCGCAACGGTCACATTTGTAATACCGGAAGTACTGGGTCCTCTTGGAGGTGTTCGGTAATTTAAGTCCTAGTTTCATTGTAAGGTGTCTTTTGGTTTGGTGCAAGCATATATGCAATCCCTGTGCCATAGTTTGTAATACCCGGTTATACAGTAAGTTATGGCAAATTGCTGCATCCGGAGTAAAATCAATTCCTCCGCTATCGTATAGATTTGCAATGCAGATTATCCGATTTCGTAGAGGAAGCCCTTGAGAGATAAGCTAATTGGAAGGCAGGATGAGAATGGATTTCGACCGTGTATTGGTTTCACCGGTGTAGGTGTCGGTTGCTGTGAGTGTAACCAGGAAAGTCTTGTCCTCACCGGTATTGTTATGATAGGTAAAGGAAGGTTCGAACTCATTGGAAGTAGAACCATTATGAAAAGTCCATTTATACTGGTCACTATACTCTGATGTATTGTGAAAGGTAACAGTAGCCGGGGCAGGCCCTTCGTTTCCAGTATAATAAAAGCTTGCTGCCGGAAGCGTAAGCGTGCCTACATTCTTTTGATCTTCTTCGTCAACTTTGGTGCAAGAACTGACAAGAATGATACTACAGATAGCGAAAAGGCTGAGAATCTTATTCATACAATAGGTCTTTTATGCAAAAATAAGCCAAAAAATGCTGAAGTCAATGATTGATGAGTTTTCGGTCGCATTTTTTAAGTTAACGGTAGATATTTATTGGAGAAAATCGTTTCTTTGTTCCGGATATTCTTATCTATACTATTTCTCATGAAATAGCGTTTATGGATAAACCTTTTCTGCACTGATGAAACGAACGCTGTTTTTCATTGTATTTCTGAGCCTTTCCCTGGGTGTGATGTCGCAAGCACCCAAGTACAGCAATGAATTTCTGGCTGTTGGTGTAGGTGCCCGTTCGCTTGGAATGGCAAATGCCCAGACAAGTATCACCAATGATGTTACTTCAGCTTACTGGAACCCCGCCGGATTGGCAAATCAGTCGTCAGATATCCAGATAGGCCTGATGCACAATGAGTATTTTGCAGGCATTGCCAAGTACGACTATGCGGGCTTTTCAATGAGGCTGGATACGGCTGCCACCATAGGCATATCTGTGATCAGGATGGGTATCGATGATATACCTAACACCATTAACCTTTACGATAATCAGGGTAATATTAACTATAACAGGATCACAAAATTTTCGGCGGCTGATTATGCGATGATGTTCTCCTATGCCAGGAAGAGTAGGATCAAAGGCCTGAGCTATGGCGGGAATGTGAAACTTATTTTCAGGCAGATCGGCAGCTTCGCGAAAGCCTATGGCTTTGGACTGGATGTCGGCATACAATACAGGACAGGGAAATGGCTTTTTGGGGCTATGGCGAGAGATATTACCACGACATTCAACGCATGGACTTTCGATGTTTCGGAAGACATGAAGGAAGTGTTTGAAGCCACAGGCAATGATATCCCTGAGAACTCCCTGGAGATCACTCTGCCAAGGTTGAACCTGGGTGCGGGACGATATTTCAGGATCTCGAACAACATCTCTTCACTGGTAGCCCTCGATCTTGATATGACCTTTGATGGCAAAAGAAATACGCTTATCAAATCCGATCCGATCAGTATAGACCCCAAGCTGGGCGTGGAATTCGGCTTTAAAGATATTGTTTATTTACGCGGTGGGATCAGGAATATCCAGGAAGAAACTGATTTTGGCGATAAAAAAAGCATCACCATCGAACCCAACTTCGGGGTAGGGGTGAAGATAAAAAAAATGATCTCCATTGATTATGCCCTCACCAATATCGGGGATTCATATTTCTATTCAAATGTTTTTTCCCTCCGGATCGACCTGGATCGCAAATAGGCCTATCTTTCTTATCTTTGATGAGTTAATCCTGTTCTCATATGAATGATTTCAAGCCATACCCTTTTTCATCTGCCGACATTGCAGCACGACTGGACAAGATACTTACCCGCCAATTAATGGATGATGAGCGAAAGCAGGCCCTGCACCTCATCCTGAGTGCCATTGATCTCACTACCCTCGAGGCTACCGATACAGAAGAGAGGGTTTCGTCCTTGTGCAAACAGGCCGCTTCTTTTACCGGCCGGAAACCGGATGTACCAAATGTTGCGGCAGTGTGTGTATATCCGCCATTTGCCTCACTGGTAAAGAAGGAGTTGGACGGTACCGGCATCAAAACTGCCTGCGTGGCAACGGCTTTTCCTTCAGGGCAATCACCACTCCCGGTAAAACTGATGGAGGTTTCCTATGTTGTTTTAGAAGGTGCTGAGGAAGTCGATATGGTGATCAGCAGGGGGAAATTCCTGGAAGGAAAGCATCAGGAAGTGGCTTTTGAGATCACCGCAGTGAAAGCAGCCTGCGGCGATGCACACCTGAAAGTGATCCTCGAGACCGGAGAGCTGAAAACGGTGGAAAATATAAGGAAAGCAAGTGAATTAGCGTTGCTGGCAGGAGCCGATTTCTTAAAAACATCTACCGGGAAGATACAACCTGCAGCAACACCGGAAGCTTTCATTGTAATGCTGGATACGATAAAAGAATATTTTACCGGTACCGGCAAGAAGGTAGGGATAAAAGCTGCCGGAGGAATTGCTGATGATGAAACAGCCCTGCAATACTATTTGATTGTAAAAGAAGTGCTTGGAGATGAATGGCTGCATAAAGACCTTTTCCGTATTGGTGCCAGCCGCCTGGCTGAAAATGTTTTCGATGAACTTTAAGGTATCCCTGTTGTTATATGTAAATATTGATAAAGTCGAAAAAAGTTTTGTGCATGAAAAAATTTTCATATCTGATCCTGTTTCTTTTTCTGGTTAATATTTCGTTTGCCCAAACTCAGCTGGACACAGCTGTTAATTTCTCCGTGAAGGATATCCATGGCAACACTATTGAGCTTTTCCCTATGTTAGATGAAGGCAAGCTGGTAGTAATCGACTTTTTCTCTACAACCTGCGCCCCTTGTATTCTTTATGCCCCGGAGGTACAGGCGTCGTATGAGGATTTTGGAGAGAATGGCAGCAATGTATATTTTGTGGGCATATGCTGGGGCGACGATAATAACGGTGTTGCTTATTTTGATTCCGTTTATGGCCTTACTTTTCCATCTGTGAGCGGAAGCCAGGGTGGTGGTAATACTGTTCATAATAATTTCCTGGTGCAGTCAGTACCAACGGTGATACTGATCGCCCCCGACAGGGAGATACTTGAACAATATATCTGGGAGCCAACCCGGGAAAACCTGAATGCAGCCATCATTGCTGCCGGCGGTTCCATGGTTGGTATTGATGATCAATTTGCCGGGAATGAAAGCGGGCTGTTTGTATACCCCAATCCTGCCACAAGCCTGGTCAATGTTCAATTTGATGTTAAGGAAGCTTCCCTGTTCCATCTGGAGACATATAACATTCTTGGTACGAGGGTTGCTGAGTCACCGCAGGTTAGCCTGACAGCAGGCAGCCATGTGATCAACACTGATCTGAGCAGGCTTCCGGGCGGGACATACTTCATCAGGCTTTTGCGTAATGGTCAGCAAGAGAGCATGAGCAGGCTGATATTACTAGATTAGTGTCAAGTCAAGTGTATTTGTGTTTCTTGTTTAATGGAAAACCCAAAAGAAGATAGCTATGACCGGTTTTAATAAAATTGCAGTGTTTGTGTTCCTGTTCTCCTTATTAATGCTTGGAGGATGCGATACAGCAGATGACAATAACCCATCCCCTGTGCCTGATGCCAGGGATAAATTCGTAGGCAATTGGAATGTGACTGAAATTTGCAGTAAAAGCAATTACGTTGTTACCATCGATAAAGACCCATCCAATTCGGCACAGGTGCTCATAAATAATTTTGCTGATGCCAAAGCTGTACAGCCCGACACAGCCATTATTGCCGGAAGCTCTATAGTTCTTTACGCGCAGGTCAATAGTGAGAATTGGTTAATAGAAGGTAGCGGCCATTACAACAGCGATGAAACCATCGATTGGGCCTATGCTTTAACGATTGGCGGCACCCAGGATAATTGCACAGCCACCTATGTGAAAAACTAAAGGAAATTGGGTTTCAATCAATTATCGAAAATAACTCAACACCCAACACTCAACACCCAAAACTACTCGTGCTGAATCTCACTTTCGATCACACTTAACCTGGTGAGTACATCTTCATAGATATCATTGATGGCTTCCAGGTCTTGCTTGTAGTAGGCCATGCTGCTATCGAATTGTTCACGGCTGATTTTATATTGTGTGAATATGGCATGATAGTATGCCTCCCTGGCGTCTCCGATCTCATGACCCAGGTTTTGTTTTTGCCTCAGGGCAGACTCTGCCACTTCAACATCTGCAAGGATGAGAATAATTGTATCCTTTTCAATGAGATTATCGGGTGCATACACTGTTGTATCATCATGTATTGTATAGCATGATGAGATCAGCAAGAGGCAGATACTCAGCAAAAGAAGCTTTTTCATTAAGTGAAACAGATCAGTTACCAACATCAGACAGGAATTTAATACGCATCATACGGACCTCCTCTTCAGAGAACTCTTCCTCACCAAGTTCCTCAAGGGCCTCTTCAATAGAATCAGATTCGGCTTCACTGAAGTAGTCATATATTTCTTCCTGGTGATATTCGTCGATATGTTCACTGATATAATAGTTGATATCGATCTTTGTTCCGGAGATAACAATGCGTTCGATCTCATCGAGGAGCTGACTCAGACTGAGGCTTTTTGCACCGGCCAGGTCGTCAAGGGAGATCTTCCGGTCTATATTGGTGATGATAAAGACTTTTAGTCCTGATTTATTCACTACCGACTTCACCACCATGTCGTTTGGCCTGGTAATTTCGTTCTCTTCTACATATTGTGCTATCAGTTCCAGGAATGGCTTTCCATATTTTTGGGCTTTTCCGGCCCCAACACCCGTAATATTTTGCAGCTCATCTTCTTTTATTGGATACTGTATGGCCATATCCTCAAGGGAAGGATCCTGGAAGATGACGAAGGGAGGCAGGTTTTCTTTCTTTGATATGTCCTTCCTTAAGTCTTTGAGCATTGTAAATAAGGTCTTATCGGCAGTACTGATCTTGTGGCTGTCAGCAAACGCTTCATCTTCATCATTCTCAAAGTCATGATCCTGGGCAAGCATGATGGAAAAAGGTTTCTCAATGAAATCTTTACCTTCCTGGCTGATCTTCAGGAGACCATAATTGTCGATGTCCTTAATGAGCATCTTTCTTATCAGGGCCTGCTTGATAACAGCATTCCAGTATTTTTCGTCCTGGTCGGCACCTTTTCCGTAAATGTCAAGCTGATTGTGCTTGTATGATTTAACGGCAGCAGTGTTCTTCCCGATCAGCACATGTACAATATGTTTGGCTTTGAACAGCTGGTTCATGGACACTATAGCCTCAAGCACAGTTTTAATGTCAGGGCTGGCCTCAGTTTTTTTCTTGGGGTGCAGGCAATTATCACATTCATCGCAGCTTTCCTTTTCATATGATTCCCCAAAATAATGTAATAGCAATTTATGCCGGCATTCGGCAGACTCTGCGTAGGATACTGTTTCCTGAAGCAACTCTTTGGCGATCTCCTGTTCTGCCACCGGCTTTCCTTTCATGAACTTTTCCAACTTCACAATGTCATCGTAGCTGTAAAATGCGATACAGTTACCTTCACCATCATCCCGCCCGGCCCTTCCGGTTTCCTGGTAATAACTTTCTATGCTCTTTGGGATGTCGTGGTGAATGACAAACCTGACATCCGGTTTATCTATTCCCATGCCAAAGGCAATGGTAGCCACGATAACATCCATCTCCTCCATCAGGAATTTGTCCTGGTTGGTTTTTCTTGTAATCGAATCAAGGCCGGCATGGTAGGGCAGGGCCTTGATGCCGTTCACCTGAAGGGCATTAGCCAGCTCTTCCACTTTTTTTCTGCTCAGACAGTATACGATGCCGGATTTGCCTAAATGGCTCTTGATATACCGGATAATGTCGGGGATCACATTCTTTGTTTTGGGCCTGATCTCGTAATACAGATTGGGCCTGTCGAAGGATGACATAAAGACCGCGGCATCGAGGATCTCAAGGTTTTTCTGGATATCATGCTGCACCTTCGGTGTAGCTGTTGCTGTAAGCGCCATGACCGGAACCTTTTGCCCTATAGTGTTGATAATGGGCCGCAGCCTTCTGTATTCCGGCCTGAAATCATGTCCCCATTCCGAAATACAATGCGCCTCGTCAATGGCATAAAAGGAAATTTTGATGGTTTTGAGGAACTCAATATTATCTTCCTTGGTGAGAGATTCCGGTGCTACATACAACAGCTTGGTCTTTTTCTCCACCAGATCAGTTCTAACCTGGGTCAATTCAGCCTTCGAAAGGGAGGAGTTCATTACATGTGCAATGCCTTCTTCGGCACCAAAGTTCCTGATGGTATCAACCTGGTTCTTCATCAAGGCGATAAGGGGGGATATTATTATTGCAGTGCCGTCAGAGATCAGGGCAGGCAATTGATAGCACATGGACTTGCCTCCGCCTGTTGGCATAATTACAAATGTATCCTTCCCATCAAGGACAGTTTCAATAATTGTTTCCTGATTTCCTTTGAAGCTGTCAAACCCGAAAATTTTCTTCAACAATACGTGTAAGGAGTTCTCCATAGTCTCAGCCATATTCATCAAAACTTAAAAATCAATATCTTTGTAGGGCCAGAGTAATAATTATCAGGAATAAATTTCGTTATAATTAAGCTAGAAAAGGGCATCATTTTTTGATTAAGTTTAAGAACTTTATTCCCGTTAAAACAAATATAAGCAAAAAAGCTATTTTTTGAAACAAAAAAATATTAAAAAAGTGTTAATAAAATCATCAGAAGAGATTCAGAGCATTGCAATATCAACCATTGATAATGAGCTTTCTGCAGTTTCAGGCCTGAAAACATCCATTAATATTGATTTTGTGCACTGCGTTGAACGCATCATTCAATCGGATGGAAGGGTTATCCTGACAGGTATCGGAAAGAGTGCAAATATTGCCCGTAAGATCGTTTCCACCTTAAATTCAACCGGAACACCGGCTATTTTCATGCATGCGGCAGATGCAGTGCATGGTGACCTGGGCATTATCCGTGAAGATGATATTATCGTATGTATGTCGAAAAGCGGGGAGACACCTGAAATAAAAGTTTTGGTGCCACTGTTGAAAAGCAGGAAGAACTTTTTGATAGCTATGGTTGGAAATAGTTCGTCATACCTTGCAAAACATGCTGACCTGATACTGGATACCACGGTTGAGAAGGAGGCATGCCCGAATAATCTTGTTCCGACTGCCAGTACCACCGCACAATTGGTGATGGGCGATGCCCTCGCCATGGCTTTATTATCATGCCGGGGCTTTACCCCTGAGGATTTTGCACGTTTCCATCCCGGAGGGTCCCTGGGGAAAAGAATGTACCTTAAGGTTTCTGATCTGTATAAGAATAATGAAAAACCAATGGTTGGGCCTGCAGCTGATGTCAAAGACGTGATCATGGAGATCTCGTCCAAACGCCTGGGGGCTGCTGCTGTGGTTGAAGGAAATAAACTCCTTGGTATTATCACCGATGGCGACTTGCGGAGAATGCTCGAGCAGAAAGTGGATATTGGTAAGCTTACTGCTTTGGATATCATGACTGCTAATCCCTCTACGATCGAGGAAGATGAACTTGTGGTGAACGCCCTTGAGATGATGCGCGAGAATAAAATTACACAACTGCCCGTTCTGAAAAATGGAGATTATGTCGGAGTTGTACACATGCACGACATCGTTAAGGAAGGGATCATTTGATAAAAGTGAAGTATCAGTCATATCTACCGTATATATTTTTCCTGTTGATACAACTGGTATTGCACTTGCCGGTCCAGGCCCAGGTGACTAAGATAATGGGCACGGTTACAAATGCTGTTTCAGGTGAACCCATTCCATTTGTCAATATATACTTTGAAGGAACTACCATCGGTGCCACCTCCGACTTTGAAGGGGAATATGCCATAGAGACATTTTCACCGGGCGATTCCCTCACCGCCTCTTATGTAGGATATATTTCTAAAAGCAAGAAGATCACACCGAAGATCTTCCAACAGGTAGATTTTATACTGGATCCCGATAAGATTCTTTTGGATGAAGTGGTCATACTGCCGGGCGAAAACCCGGCGGAGGTACTACTTAGGAAAGTCATTGAAAATAAGGAGGTTAACAATAAAAAGGAATTTGATGCTTTCCAGTATGAGGTGTATACCAAGGTGCAGTTTGATGCCAATAATATTACTGAAAAGTTGCAGGACAGAAAGCTTATTAAGCCTTTCAAGTTCATCTTTAATTATATGGATACCTCTACCCTGAACGGGAAAGCTTACCTGCCCATTTTCCTGTCGGAAACCATGTCAGAGATATATTACCGCAAGCATCCGAAAGAGAGACTGGAGATCATCCGGGCCTCTAAGCTTTCAGGGGTCGAAAATGAAAGCATCACCCAGTTTCTCGGAGACCTGAATTCCAATGTGAACATTTATGACAACTATATCACCTTGTTTCAAAAGAATTTTGTCTCTCCAATAGCCAATTTTGGCCTTTCCTACTACAAATATTACCTGGTTGACAGCATGTATATTGATAATCAGTGGTGCTACCATCTGATGTTTAAACCCCGCCGGAAGCAGGAACTTACTTTTTCCGGCACCTTCTGGGTCCATGATACAACCTATGCCATTAAGGAGGTTGAAATGGAGATGGCCGGAGATATGAACCTGAATTTCGTGAGTGCCGGCATGATCCGGCAGGAATACAGACTTGTCGATGGCAAATACTGGATGCTCACAAAAGATTACCTGATGGGCGACTTTAACTTTACCAAAAAATCTAAAACTATTGGGGTATATGGCCACCGCTCAACATCTTCAAAAAACTTTGTGTTTAATCAACCAAAAGATGATGGATTTTATAAGAGCCCGGTCAGTGTTGTAGTAGAGGAGAATGCAATGGAGAAGGATGATCTGTACTGGCAACTTGCCCGTCATGATAGTCTTACTACCCGGGAAAAAGGGATCTATGAGATGATAGATTCCATAAAAACCCTCCCGCTCTTCGAAACCTATATGGACCTTGGGTATATGCTGATCAATGGTTATTATGTATGGGGTAATTTTGAACTGGGCCCGTATTATAAGTTGCTGAGTTTTAATGCTATTGAAGGTGCCCGCTTCAGGTTGGGCGGGCAGACAAGCAATCAATTCAGCAATAAGCTTATGCTGGATGGCCATGTGGCTTATGGTACCAGTGACAAGCGTTTTAAATTCGGGCTTGGATTCCTGTACATACTGGACAAGAACCCGCGGCGGGCCCTTAGCGGATCTTATCTCTATGATATGGTGCAGCTTGGCCAAAGCCAGGATGCATTCAGCCAGGAAAACTTCTTCGCTGTCTTCTTCAGGCGCAATCCGGCCAATAAATTGTCTATGCTGGAGCAGTATAATATATCTTATGAGCATGAATGGCTAACAGGCTTCTCGAATACATTTACATTTTCACACCGAAAGCTGTTCCCGGTGGGTGATTCAAGGTTTATTGTTTTTCCTGAGGATGGTATGGTTGAAGTAGAAGATAATATTATCTCTGCAGAGATAGAGATCAAGACCCGTTGGGCATTTAAGGAAAGATATATCCTTGGCGAATTTACGCGCATTACCATTGGTACCAGTTACCCTATCTTTGAATTGATATACGGCTATGGGGTACCCGGAGTGTTTGGCAGTGAATATGAGTA
>JAGLEK010000283.1 GCA_023145125.1 Bacteroidales bacterium
TTTTATGAGCAGTGCCGGGCAATCGAACTTTGCAAAAGCCGTGACAGCCCATGATGCGACTTTTTCATTGGTTTTATATTCCCCTGCCGGGGGAAAATCCACTGACAGGCGTGGTTGTATCATTTTATAGTCAATCCCGGCACCGATCAAAAGCTTTCCCGGATTCAGCTGCAGTTGCAGGTCGAGGTTAGGGAGAACGGCATTCCTGAGGTATTTAGGGGATCGCCCGTCAGGCCCGAAGCTGGAATAGTCCCTCTGGGATGCTGCAACGGCAATGATCCTGAGATTGCCGGTTTTATAGGTAAAGCGAATCTGGTTGTGCCTGGCAAAAGGATGAAAGGGTGCTCCCAGGTTCAATCCCAGGGTTTTTGGCCTCACCTCAGGGACATAGAGTGGATGCCAGTATTGCCCTATCATCAGGTCGAAGTGTTTCCAGCTGAGCTGCACCCATGCTTCCCTCAATCTTAAGCCATTATTATCGACATTTGAAGATCCTGTAAAATCTGTTTCCAGCACGCCCGTGGTACTGGCACCCAATGCATCAGGCCCGGTGATGGTCCCTCGCAGGCGCGATGTCATGGCAGCCTGGTTGAATTGGGCTTTCGCATTGATATCATTCCCTTCGCGGTCGTTATCAACATTTTTAGGAAACAGGCTGACCATCCCGGCCCGGGCTTCGACGATCTGGCGGGTATCGAAAAATGCCTGTGCATTTACAAAGCCGTTAAAGCGTATGCCCCATTCAGATTGCTTATCCTGGGCACTTAGCTGTACGCCGCAAAGCAGGAGGAGGATGAGGAGATATGCCGGATTCTTTCTAAGCACTTTGTTCTCTTTTTTCAATGATGAGGCTGACAATAGGATTTATTGCCAGGGATGTGATCATGCCAATGGTTCCTGCTGAAGGGGAGGGCATTCCCATTGCATAGAGTATCAGGCAGGTTCCAAGTCCTATTACCCCGGAGCTGATGGCTCCGGCCTTCCCGGCTCTCTTCCATAAGATCCCCCAGATGAAAGGACCGAGAAAGAATGACCCCAGCGCACCCCATGAGATCCCGAGGATGGATACGATGGTGTCGAGGTCCATCCAGGCAAGCATTACCGAAAGGAATACGAAAAATGCACTGCCGATGCGCATCAGGCGTGTAAGCTTCCTGTCGGATGCATTTTTGTTGACAAAGCCGTGATAGAAATCCTTTATGAGTGATGAACTGGATATCAGCACCAGTGCAGCCAGTGTCGACATGGAGGCTGACAGGATCAGCAGCAGGATGATCACCGACAGTGATTCAGGGATCACTTTGGCCAAAAGTTCCGGCATCAGGCGATCATATATTGGCACACCGGCATTAAACACATGTGCAAATTCCGGGTCGCCCGGAGATAAAAATATTCTTGTTGTGGAGCCGATATAATATGCTACCCCACCAACAAGCAAGGCAAAGAAAGTGGATGCTATCATCCCTATCCTGATCGACCTCCTGTCGCGGATGGCATAAAATTTTTGTACCAGTTGTGGCATGGCAAAGGGGGCGACACTGGTGAGGAAGATCAGTGAGAAAAGCGGCCAGAATCCCGGCGGGCCCACCGCGGCAGTTAGCTTAGGCTCAATGGCTTTCAAGGTATTTGTGATCATAGCCATCCCGCCACCTTCGTGAACCGTGGAGAAGTACAGTATGATCACCCCAATGGTCATGATGATGCCAAAGATCATATCGATCATTGCCATGGATTTATATCCTCCCAGCACTATATATGATGCAGTAAAAATGCCGATAAAGCTCAGCGCATGCCAGTATTCAAGGTTGAAGTTGGAGGTGAACATATATGAGAGCCCCATAAAAACTGCAGCAGAATATGGGATCATGAAGATAAAGATGACAATGGCTCCGGATAATTTCAAAAACGGGCTGTTGTATCGCTTTTCAAGGTACTCGCACATGGTGCTGACCTTGAATTTAATGGATATCTGCTTGATCTTCCAGCCAAATACTCCCCATACGACCAGCACCCCGACAAGGGCATTGAAGAGAGCGATCCAGAGCCCTGAATACCCAAAGTTCCAGCCTATCTTTCCGGCGAAGCCAATGAAGAGCACAGCACTGAAATATGCGGTTCCGTACGAAAATGCAGTCATCCAGGGCCCGACCTTGCCACCACCGAGGAAGAAGTCGTTAAATGAGTGTGTTTTTCTCATTCCAATAACACCAATCGTGATGATCATGGCCGCATATAAGGCGATAACAATTAGTTTGATGATCATATAACCTTATGATTTTTTAATGTTGATCCTTGCATCTACTACCATGATCTTTTCTTCATTTCCGATCAGAGGGTTGAGGTCAATTTCAAAGATCTCCGGTGCTGTGATGAGTAAAGCTGATAAGCGTGTAAGAATTCCGGCAAAAATATTTTCATCAATGCCTTGCTGTCCGCGAATACCCTTCAGAATCTCATATCCCTGCAGTCCCCCGATCATCTCAATTGCTTCCTCCTGGGTGATTGGACAGAGCCCGGCTTGTACATCCTTTAATACTTCGACAAAGATCCCACCAAGGCCACAAAGGATCATGTGGCCGAAATTGTCTTCTCGCTTGGCGCCGGCAAAGAGCTCAACGCCGCTAAACATGGGCTGGATCAAAACAGCAGTGGTATCCGGTATCTTCATGATCGTTTTGAATGCATCCCTGGCTTCCGCATCGTTTTTAATATCCAGCATGACACCACCCACATCGGACTTGTGAACCGGGCCTACAGCTTTTTTCACAACAGGATATCCCAGGTTGTTTGCTGCTTCAACAGCATCCTGTATCTGGTGGGCGACGGCTTCCGGAATGCGTGGAATACCGGCTGCATCCAGCAGAGCCTGGATCTTTTCCGGTTCTATATATCCATCCTCACAGCTATCGATAACCTCCCTTATCCGAACTGTAGCAACTTCCGGAAGTACAGGGTGCTGGGGGGCAGGCAGGCCACTCTTTTTTATCTTTGTTATGGCACGTCCGAAAACAACCTCATCGGAAAATATAACACGGCCTTTATCGATGAATGACCTGATCTCTTCTGTTGCCGTATAAGTTGATGGCAGAATGGGATAGATAGGCTTTTTAGATGTTTTCATCTTCTTATCGAGAAGATCATATACATCATAGATCGGAAAGAGGCCCGGTGTGCCAAAGATCACGGCCATGCCATCGATCTCGTCGAACTTCTGATCGCAATAGTCTATGATGTTCCCAAGCTGTTCAGCGGTACCTGTAGCAAGAAAATCTATAGGGTTGGCAACCGAAGAGCCCGGAAAAAGCAATTCAAGCAACTCAACTGTATGTTCATTGTCAATATGTGGTACTTTAAGGCCACCTTCCGCCAATGCATCAGTCAGCATCACCGCCGGGCCACCGGCATGGGTGATCACGGCCAGCCTGTCACCCTTCAATTCAGGGTACATGAAAACACTTGCCACTGAGATCAATTCTTCCCGTCCATAGCAGCGGACGATCCCGGCTTTTTTAAAGAGGGCATCAACTGCCACATCTGAACTTGCAAGCGCCCCGGTATGTGAGGATGCTGCCCTGCTGCCGGCCTCGGAAGAACCTGCCTT
>JAGLEK010000284.1 GCA_023145125.1 Bacteroidales bacterium
ACCCAGTATCCAGATTAGTATCATTTCCTGAAACATTTAACCCCTTTAATTAGTAAAAGCACTTAACAAGAGACACTAGAAATACTACAGAACCAAAATGGATTAACGGCCTCCGGCGTGTGCGGGGGCTTTTTAATTGTCGATTGTCGATTGTCGATTGTCGATGTTCGATGTGGGATAAATGTCCATCTAAATGATAAATGCAGAATGCCGAATGCCGAATGGACAATGAATTTGTTTATAATCCCAGTTCTTTCCCGCAAACCTTGCAATACCCGGCATCTGTATCATGGTCTTCGCAACCGCATTCAGTGCAGCATTCCTTTGTAGATTTCTTCGGTGAATTGCTTTTCCTGCTCAGTTCGGCGGTGATGATACCGGTGGGGACTGCGATAATGGAATAACCTGTGATCATTATGATGGCCGCAAGAGCTTTTCCCAGGGGTGTGAGCGGTGTAATATCACCATAACCGACCGTAGTGAGGGTAATTATTGCCCAGTAGATGCTTTCAGGGATGCTCCTGAATCCACTTTCAGGCCCTTCTATCAGGTACATAGCAGCACCCATGACAACTACAATGGCCATGACCGCTGACAGGAAAACTGCGATCTTATGGCGGCTGGCTTTTAGTGATTCAACCAGGTGTTTCGATGCTCCGATAAAGCGATATAATTTTAATATCCTGAAGATCCGCAGCAAACGCAATACCCTGATAATAATAAGGTATTGGTAACCGGCCAGGAATAAGCTGATAAAGGTTGGCAATATGGCCAGCAGGTCAATGATCCCGTAAAAACTGAAAATATACCTGAACTTATGTTTGCTGGTATAGATCCTTAGAATATACTCTATTGAGAACAAGATCGTAAAAACCCACTCCGCAATATACAGGGGATAGCCATATTCGTTGTGGATGCCTGGTACACTGTCAAGCATTACAACAATAATGCTTAGGATGATCACGATCATCAGTATGATGTCGAACAATTTCCCCTTCCTTGACTCGGTTTTAAATATGATATCGAATAATTCTTTCTTGCTGATCATAATTTACATCTTTACACAAAGATAAATATTTGCAAGGAACTTTATCACAGGTCCATGGCAAAGCTTTTTGTATTCACCCTATCTTTGCATAATGGGATTATCATTGAAAGATATTAATGATCTGCTGAATGAAAAGGCTGCATATTATGAAAGGCCATGGTTTATTGAAGATGACCCTGTCTCAATTCCTCATATGTTTACAGCTAAGGAAGACAGGGAGATTGCGGGTTTCCTCGCTGCAAGTATTGCCTGGGGACAGCGGCCTGTGATACTCAAAAATGCCTCCAGACTGATGAAGTTGATGGATTATAGTCCTCACGATTTTATCCTTAATGCCACCCCCGGTGAACTTGAATATTTCAGGGATTTTAAGCACAGGACCTTCAATGGTATTGATTGTATATACTTCCTCGAAGCGCTTCAAAACATATATAAGCATAATGATGGGCTGGAATCGGTGTTTTCTGAAGCATGGAAGGATGCCGGCGGGGATGCAGGCATTGCAATAAATGCTTTTCGTACAAAGTTTTTCTCACTTGCCGGGCCGGGAAGGACTGCCAAGCATGTCGCTGATCCACTCAGGGGTTCAGCAGCAAAGAGGATCAATATGTTTTTGCGCTGGATGGTAAGGAGTGATGAGGGTGGGGTGGATTTTGGTATCTGGAAAAATATTCCGGCATCAACACTGTGCTGCCCCCTCGATGTTCATTC
>JAGLEK010000285.1 GCA_023145125.1 Bacteroidales bacterium
CCCCTCGTGGGCATGGCCGATCTTGCTATTCTCGGGCACCTGGGGTCGTCACCGGCAGTATATATCGGGGCCATCGCCCTTGGCGGGCTTATCTTTAACTTTATCTACGCAATTTTTAGTTTCCTGCGAATGGGAACAACCGGTTTCACTGCCCAGGCCTTCGGAGCCGGTAACATGAAGGAAGCCGGACTGATCTTCGGCCGCTCTATGATGGTTGCAGCAGCAGGAGGCATTTTATTGATCCTCTTTCAAATGCCTATCGATTGGTTCACTTTCAGTGTTATTGACAGCAGCAGCAAAGTGGAGATGCTGGCTTCGGAGTATTTTTTCATACGAATTTGGGCTGCACCCGCAACCCTGGGCCTGTATGCTCTCATGGGTTGGTTCCTGGGAATGCAAAATGCCAGGGTACCCATGTTCCTTGCCATTCTGATCAACCTGGTCAATGTAGGCGCGAATTATATCTTCGTTTATGGGTTTGGAATGACGTCGGCCGGTGTGGCCTGGGGAACAGTTATTGCCCAATACACAGGATTTATCGTTGGCATGATCATTTTTATCAGGCTTCATGGGGCGATACTGAAAAATTGGGATTACAAGGCCATGCTGCAGATTACAGCACTCAAACGCTTCTTCATGGTGAATAAGGACATCATGATCCGCACCCTCCTGCTGATACTTGCATTTTCATTTTTCACTATACGTTCGGCAAAGATGGGTGATAATATCCTTGCCGTAAATACGCTCTTACTACAATTTCTCTTCCTCTTCTCCTATTTCCTCGATGGCTTTGCCAATGCCGCCGAATCCCTGGCCGGAAAATTCTTCGGAGCAGGGAATCTGTCAGCATTAAAAAAATTCACGAAGTATATTTTTATCTGGGGAACCCTGATCAGCATTCCTTTCAGCCTTGCCTATCTCGTGGCAGGACGATACATATTATATATATTAACAGACAACACCGAAGTGATCGAACATGCCGCCCCTTTCCTACCCTGGCTTGCTGTTATACCGATAGTTTCCTTTGCAGCATTCATCTGGGACGGTATCTATATCGGCTGCACCGCAACAGCCGCCATGCGTAATACCATGATCGTTGCCACACTCCTGGTCTTCCTTCCACTCAATTACCTGCTTTCAGGCCCCATGGGCAACCACGGGCTCTGGCTTGCATTGATGGTGTTTATGCTGGCGAGAGGAGTTATTATGACTGTTTATGCTCCGAAGGCGAT
>JAGLEK010000286.1 GCA_023145125.1 Bacteroidales bacterium
AATACTCATCTTCGTGGAAAAAGAAATCCTCCTTTGTAGGATAATCAGGCCAAATATCCTCAATGGTTTCGTATACTTCGCCTTCATCCTCAATTTCACGGAGGTTTTCGATCACCTCCTGAGGTGCACCTGACCTGATGCAGAAATCAATCAATTCGTCCTTCGTTGCCGGCCAGGGCGCGTCTTCCAGTTTTGAAGCTAATTCAAGGGTCCAGTACATATGAATATGTTTGACTTTATTTTTTGCAAAAGTAAGCGATTTTTCAAAAAAGTCAAGTACTTTTTTTAGGATGGCAAAATAAGCTTAAACCTTAGGTCTCCAAAGGGTTTCAGGAGCATTGAGGTCTTTGCCTGTTTTTCTGGCCAGGACGAAAAGGTAGTCAGAAAGGCGATTCAGGTATTTGATATTCAATGGATTTACAGGATGAACTTCAGAAAGTTGTATAGTAATTCTTTCAGCCCTGCGGCAAATACAACGGGCAATATGACAATGGGAGACAGCCACATGCCCTCCAGGAAGAATAAACGAAGATAGAGGCTCTAAAACTTCATTCATCTCATCTATAGCGGATTCAAGTGTGCTGATATCGCTTTCTAAAAGTTCCGGAAGAGGCCTGTTCAGTTTGGTTTCAGGGTCGTGGGCCAGTTGGGACTCAATGGTGAACAAGCGATCTTGAATTTCTATTAGTAATGATTTGGTGCTATCTGAGATATCCTGATCACGGATCAGTCCGATATATGATTTAAGCTCGTCAACGGTTCCATATGCTTCTATCCGCGGGTGATATTTCGGAACCCTGGTTCCGCCGATGAGGGATGTCTGGCCCTTATCACCGGTTTTGGTATATATCTTGAATTCTTCAGACATATTACTTCACAGCGGAAGTGAGATTTTTATAATAACTCATAGTACGGATATCCTCATTTTTTTCATCCGAAGCAACATTTCCGTCTATAAGCCTGATTATGCGATGAGCGTGTTGGGCAATATCTTCTTCGTGAGTAACCACAATGATAGTATTTCCTAACTTGTGTATCTCTTCCAGCAAGCCCATGATCTCGATAGATGTTTTTGAGTCGAGGTTACCGGTGGGTTCATCAGCCAGGATAATAGAAGGCTCATTCACCAGGGCTCTTGCCACTGCTACGCGTTGCCTTTGCCCTCCCGACAGCTCATTGGGCTTATGTGTAATACGGTCGGACAGCTGAACATCTTCCAGGACCTTTTTAGCCCGTTCGATCCTCCTGGCTTTGCTAAAGCCTGCATAGACAAGGGGAAGGGTTACATTCTCAAGGGCTGTTGAGCGGGGCAGTAGGTTGAATGTTTGAAAGATAAAACCAATTTCTTTATTGCGGATCTCTGCCAGCTGGTTGTCGTTGAGCTTGCTGACATCTTTACCATTGAGGAAATATTCTCCACCCGTAGGAGTGTCCAGGCAGCCAATGAGGTTCATCAAAGTGGATTTTCCGGAACCGGAAGGCCCCATAAGGGCAACAAACTCGTTCTTATTAATCGTCAAGGATATCGAACGAAGGGCTTTTACGGTTTCTGTTCCAACAACAAAATGCCGTGCAATTTCATTTAATCTGATAACTTCCTGGCTCATGGATCTATGCGTTTATGCAAATTTAGTTAATTTCTGTTTAAGCTTAGGTACATTTAATTTGTAGATACTGGAT
>JAGLEK010000287.1 GCA_023145125.1 Bacteroidales bacterium
TTTGGCTGGGGAGGCAGTTACAATGGATGGTACCTGCTACCCGATGAGATCCCCTATAACCTGACAATTGTTGAGGGAGCCATTATGGATATCGGTGTGACACATGTAGGCCTGAGTGAACCAGTGAAAAACGATATCATCGAATTCACAGTGTACCCGAACCCCACGCATGGCCCGCTAAACATCCATCTGAATCTTGAAAAAAGTGCCTGTGTAAACATAGAATTAAGTGATATGAATGGCAGTCTTACAAAGAAACTACACTCCGGCCATATCGAAGCAGGGAACTACAACCTACAGTGTGCAGTAAACCTCAAGGGAGGCATTTATTTTCTGACAGTCAGCACAGAAAATAATATTATGGTGAAAAAATTATTAGTTTTAAATTAACTCATCACTTAAAACTTAAAACTAACTCAACACTCAACCCCCAACACTCAAAACTTTTATGCCATTCTATAAAAGCACCAACACAAATATCTATTACGAGCTTCATGGAAGCGGCCCGGTCCTCCTGATGGTTGCCGGCATGGCCAGTGATTCGAAAAGCTGGCAATTCATATTGCCTTATATGATCAAGCACTACCGTTTGATCATCTATGACAACAGGGGATGCGGAAGGACAGAAACCGATGGCAAAGGTTTTAACCTGAAAGACCTGGCACAGGATGCTTTTGGCCTGCTGGACCATCTTGAATATGATAAAGTACATGTGCTTGGCCATTCCATGGGCGGTATGATCGCTCAGGAGATGGCATTGATGCATCCGGAGCGGGTCGACAGGCTGGCACTGGCCAGCAGCAGCCCGCAACTGTCGCAAAAGGCAAAAGATATCCTCGATGATCTGTATGATAAATGGCTGAAGGGCTATGACATGGCTGACTGGTTCAGGATCATGTTCCAGTGGCTGTTCACAAAAGAGGCACTCACCAACAATAAGTTCATGGATGCTGCCATCATCTTTGCCCTGGCCTACCCCTACCCGCAGACTCTGGAAGGCTTCAAGGGGCAGGTAGATGCGATCAACAGTTTTAATGCCGTTGAACGAATACAGGAGATCAAACATACCACACTCATCATGAGTGGAAAAGAAGACATACTCATCCCCCCGGAAGAGTCCAAAGCCCTTCTGAACATCAGTGGCCCCACAAAGTTTAAGCTTATTGAACATGCTGCTCATTCGATACATGCAGAGCA
>JAGLEK010000288.1 GCA_023145125.1 Bacteroidales bacterium
CCGCCTGTAACGCCGGTGATGCTGATATCATCAACTATCCAGTAATAACCCCAGGCGCCGGTATAATTCCATTTAAATTTTACTGAAGATTCTCCGGCTACTTCTGTGGTCAAATCCTCGTCAAATACTGCCGGATTTGTGATTGATGTAGCGGTATAAGTTTCATAAGAGATCCATGTTGAGCCTCCATTAATGCTGTAAAATAGTTCGGCATTCGAACCTGAATAGGACCTGAAATAATGCTCAAAATACAGGTTGATGGAAACATAGCCGGAAAAATCAAATTCCGGTGTTACAAGGTCTGCATCCTGTGTGCTTCCGTTTCCATATGCATCACTATCCAGTATGGCATAACCATCGCCGGCTGTTGTTGAGTTAAATGCTCGTGACAGGGGGTCTGTAAATGCCCATACCTGTCCGCCGCCATCATTGTCGATGTTTAGCCAGCAACTGGGTAAAGCGCCTGTATTGAACACTTGAGTAAACGGTAAAGTGTTTATGATCCCACAGACTGTTGTAAACATTTCACTGCCACCATAGCCTGTACCACCAACACTGATCGCATAGGCCTTAACATAGTATGTTGTGGCAGGACTCAAACTGCTCAGAGGTTCTGAGAAAGTACCTGTAGTAACAACAGGGGAGGTTTGTATCTGTGTAACTCCCGGGCCGCCGATATAGGGGGCAACGCTTGTACTGTAAACAAATCCGCTTTCAGTGATAGTATTGCCGAAGTCGTTGAGAATTTCACCGTTCAGTGTTGCTGTTGTTTGTGCAATAGATGTGACAGGATCTGTGCCAACAGCGGGAGGATTGCAAGCTCCCACTAAATTCAGGTCAGCCACGTATGGCAAATAATTTATCTTGGAAATAGTAAGTACAACTGTAGTGCCTGAACCTGTGATCGAGTAGCTGATCGTTCCTTCACCGGAACCGTCGAGAACAGTTTCTCCTATTAATTGACCATCGAATACAAGCGTGGCAATGGCACCTGCAGTTGAACCTGTGATAGAGAAAGAGTTTAATGAACAATCTATATCCGGATCATGTGTTGCTGTGATAGCATTGCTATTAGGGTTCGAGGTCCATAACTTCATGGCCGGATCACCGAAATATTGGAAAAGTTCATATTCATACTTATCGTATGTAGATGATCCATTCCAGTTTTGTTCCATGGCATACATTCCCTGGTTCACAACATCTCCCATGGTGTACATCTCATTTCCGGCACCAATGGTATAGTTTGTGCCGGTACCTCCTGTACCAAAAACAGGATACACACCCGGATCAGACCAAATAGCATCGATCATTCCCAGTGCAACGGCGTCATTCCATCCACTTAAACTGAAATAAGTGGCTGCGATTACACCTACTGCACCTTTGTTATCCATCCTGAGTAGCTTTTCCGCAAAGCAATTGCTTAGCTGGTATTCGCCTGTATGGCAGTTAACACTGAAGATGACCGGTAACAGATCACCATTGCTTAAACTGGTCATAGTGGAGGTAGTGTAATATGGATGTGCCCATCCTGAACCACCTACGTACCCATGGTCTCTGTGAAATACCATAAATTTACCTGCATCGATTTCTGTAGTGATTTCAGAAGAACCTCCCGACCAATCAAAGGAAGCATTTCTGAGTTCAGCAGGCAACAAACCTCCTGTAGAATAATTAGCATTGTTGTATCTTAGCCCGCTGACGCTGGCAGTAGAAGAAGTATAATACACCCTTGAAGATGTGTAGCTATAATCAGTTTGCAGGTATTCCCTGATATTCTCACTTGTATGGCAAAACCTCCTGTCGGCATATCCGTTGTTGTCGTCATCCTGGTACTGTGCACAGTTGAGGATGTCAGTATAAAATGAGGCTTGAGTGGGTGGGGTTTTCTCATAATCGATGATCTTGTCAACAATTATCTGTGCTTCAGTTGCATTTGATGGAGAAATACGGCCATGTGCCATATCAGGATGCCAGTCGCTGCTGCCGTCCATACATGCAAAGTACAGGTCTGTTGCAAATGGACCATCATCAGGTGGGGAGAAAGGTGTATTGATTACATCTCCCGGAACAGCATAGGAGCCGGTGTGGTC
>JAGLEK010000289.1 GCA_023145125.1 Bacteroidales bacterium
ACCCCCGAGCAATACAAAGTATCCAAATGGCCTGAAAAAAATGGCATAAGGGTTCCCTGGGAAACATGCCAGACCTTTTCCGGTTCCTGGGGATACTACAGGGATGAAATGACCTGGAAAGATACCAAACAGTTATTGGTCTTATTAATTGAAACAGTGAGCAAAGGCGGCAATCTGTTGCTGAATGTCGGCCCCACTGCCCGTGGTACATTTGATCATCGCGCAAATGAAAAGCTGGAAGAAATGGGCAAGTGGATGAAATATAACAACCGCTCGATCTATGGCTGTACCGAGGCTCCGGCGGAATATACGCGTCCTGATCATAGCCTGCTAACATACAATCCCGAAACCAATCGCCTTTATGTTCATTTGCTTGACTATCCCATGAAATGGTATACACTAAAAGGATATGAAGGTAAAGTGAAGTATGCCCAGTTCCTGCATGATGGCTCAGAAATAAAATTTGGTAAACCACGGCATAATGTTACCCACCAGGAATCGAAAGGAAAAGAGGATGTGATCCTTATTCTGCCAATGGTGAAGCCGGATGTTGAGATCCCGGTGATTGAGTTGATCCTGAATTAAACTTTTTAATATTCAATCAATGAAACATTCAGTCCTGAAAAACTTCTTGATGAAGCATTTACTGCTAAGCATAGTATATGTAGCATCATTCTTTGTGCTGCATTCCAGTTTGCAAGCACAGTATTATGTTTCCCCTGCAGGTTCTGACGATAATCCGGGAACGCTTCAACAACCCTTTAAAACCATACAAAAAGCAGCCGATATTATGATCGCGGGCGAAACATGTTTTGTAATGCATGGCCAATACCGCGAAACGGTAATCCCTGCCAATAACGGCACAGCCGGAAATCCCATTGTATTCACAAATTATAACGAGGAAAGGGTTGTAATACTTGGCGCCGATTCTGTTTCAGGGTGGATTCCTTATCAGAACGGTATCTATAAGGCTTATATGCCCGATACGGTAAGCCAGTTATTTGTAAACAAGCAGCGTGCTTATCCTGCCCGTTACCCCGATTTTTTTGGAGGGGATATGTATAATACATCCGATTGGACCCCGGTTACAGCCGAACCAGACGGAGATGCTTTTCTCCAGGGGATGAATAAGCCTGAAAATTACTGGGTAGGTGGCTACTGTAAAATATTAACCGGTCATAAATGGGTTGCACATATTGGTAAAATATCCACTTCTGATGGAGATATGGTTCATTGTGATGAACGCTCTTCCCCTTGGAATGACTACAATCCGGGTGTTTATCTTGGCCCCGGGATGGGATACATTTATAAACATTTACATGCCCTTGATAAAGTAAACGAATGGCACTGGCAAAACGATACCCTTTATTATTTTCCTGAAAGCGGTGCGAATATCGACACTATGAAAATAGAAGCCAGAACAAGATTATACGGCTTCGATTGCGAGGAAAGATCATATATCGAAATTCATAACATTCACTTTGTTTGGGCTTCAGTAAATTTTGGTTCTGCAACTGCTTGTGTGCTTGATGGCGGAAGTGTTTGGTTTCCTATACCGTTTTTTTATTATAATAATTCCTGGGTGCGAAACCAGGGTGGCAGTGTTAATTACTCTATTGACCATTGGGCCGGAAAAGGTATCCATGTTTCAGGAAGTGATAATACAATTAAGGATTGTTATGTGGGATACAGTTGGGGCGATGGCATAAGTGTGGGAGGAATTAATAACCGTGTTGAAAACTGCCTGGTGGAGCATAGCGACTGGTCGGCAACAGATGCAGGAGCTATCTCAGCTACAGGCTATGGCCATAATTTAATTGGGAATACTTTACGAACTTCAGCACGAAGTATTTTAATTCACAGGT
>JAGLEK010000029.1 GCA_023145125.1 Bacteroidales bacterium
AAAACTTGCATATTAATGTTAATAATCGGATATTCACCCCCGAATGACCAACACCATCAAAAACAACATTTCAGGCCTTCCCGCAGACAAAAAATACGATGTCGTAATAATCGGCGCAGGCATCGGTGGGCTGACTGCAGCGGCCTTGCTGGCCAAGTCACGTTTAAAGGTCTGTGTTGTTGAAATGGCACCGCACCCCGGTGGCTACCTGACGGGCTTTGAGCGTAATGGCTTTCACTTTGAGACATCGATCCACTGGCTTAATCAATGCGGCCCGGATGGTTTTGTAAGAAGAATTTTCAATCTGATCGCCCCCGGCTCTCCTCCTACCGCAGAAAATACCCGGATAAGGCGTTTCCTGAGCGACTCCTACGATTATCTGCTCACAAACGACCCGGATGAGATGAGGGATGACATGATCTCTCACTTTCGTGATGAAGAAAAGGCAATCAGAAAGTTTTTTAAAGCCGGCAAGTCTACTGCCGGCGCCTTCACGAAAATGTCAAATGCCAGCCGTTCCGGAGAAACAATGTCTGCATTGGAAAAGGCCCGATCATCCTTAAGGTCCGGCCTTGCAGCCATGCCACTGATACGCTACCTTCCCTTCTCAGCTAAGATGGGAATGAACAGATTTTTCAGGAGCTCAGGACTGAAGAAATTATATAGCACCGAAGAGCGCCTGCTTTCATGCCTCGTTCCAATAGGCTGGGCTTACAGTAACGATTATCAGCTTCCGCCACAGGGAGGCGGCCGGGCCTTCACAGACTGGATCACTGATGTTCTGAAGAAATGGGAAACGCCTGTCTTCTGTAATAGCCGTGTAAATAAAATAATGATAGAGAACGAGAAAGCATCAGGAGTATCTTGTATTTACAAAGGAGAGGAATTCAATATCCATGCAAAGTACGTGATCGCTGCCTGCGATGTAGAATCCGTTTATACCGCGATGCTTCCGGAAGGAACGGTCTCCGGGAAAATGATCAGGAAACTGCAAAATGCTGAAGTATTTAATTCGTGTGTAACAATATCCCTGGGACTCGACTGCAAAGCCGCTGACCTGGGCCTTGACGAAGAACAGGTTCTTATCAGGCGCAATGATATTTCACGTAAGGAACAATTGAGCGGTGCGCCGGACAAAACCGAGATCAGTGTCATTGCCACCTCTTCCCGCGATCCGTCTGCCGCACCCGAAGGCAAAGGGGTGCTTACGCTCTTTGCATCCTGCGATATTGAGTATGGGGATTTCTGGAAGACGAAGCGTGACGATGATGGTAATTATGTGAGGGGAAGTGCATACAGAGCCTTTAAAAAGGAGTATGCCGATATCATGATCGACCGTGTAGAGGAAATGCTGATCCCCGGATTACGCAGCCATATTGAGGTGCTGGATATATCCACACCGGTCACCTATCTGCGATATACAGGCAACCGCGATGGCGCGATAATGGGCTTTCGTCCCAACTTCAGGAATATCCGCAAGGGCGTTGCCCATATTTCCACACCCGTAAAAAATCTTTTTATCGGTGGACAATGGGCGGAGCTCGGAGGAGGAATACCCAATGCAGTGAAAGCAGGCATGAACAGCGCTCTTCTGGTGATTAAAGATGAAAAACCGGAAACGTTTAAAATATTGGCTATGGTTATTGATGGGAAGCTGCCACCGGAACAGGTATCTTCTGCTTTTCTTCGTAAATTATAAGCTGTGCAGCCATTCCAGCCGCAATCCGACTATTGTGTAAATACCAGGCATACCGTATCGTAAAACATTCGACCCCTCCGGGGTCGTGAATTCTTTTCTTAAAATTCTACGCTATAGATATGGGATCCCTCTGGGATTCGGATATTATTGGCGAGGCACACTTCTATAAGCAAAGGCCTTGATGCCGAACGATTCCTTCGGGATTCGAATTTTATTGGCAAGAAACACCGCTATTTGGAAAGGCCTTGATGCCGGATGCATCACATGTTTATAGCAGCATGGCCAACCATGATGCGCCCGACCCCGGAGGGGTCGCATGTAACATTCAAATATCGAAAATCATAAATCGTGATATCCAATATCGAAAATCGAACATCGAAAATCGAACATCGACAATCGACAATCGCCTAATCTCAAAGCCCTCTCAAGAACTCCGGCCGCAGCCCCGCCATTCCCGGATTAGCAATCGCAGCATCAATCTCAGCAAGCATCCGCTCTTTTTCACGTCCCAGCGTACCTTTCAGGATAAGATAATTTGATGCATGGTCGCTGCGAAATATGCTTTGTTCCAGTTCTGTTTTGCTGATGAATATTCTGAGTTCTTCTAAAAGATCAGGGATATCACAAGGCTCGAAATCGCCCTTGAAACGCTTTTGGAAGTGTTCTATCCCGTGAGGATAACTTAACACAAGGGTTGAAAGAAATTCAGGTTGAACGGCATTTATCACTCTGGCAGAGTTCTCGGCATGCTGCCGGCTGTATTTCTTTCCTCCAAGGCCGTTCAGTATCATCACAGAACTCTTGATGCCGGCCTTTTTAGCTTTTAAAAGCCCTTCTACCGTCGTGGCATGTGATTCGCCTTTATTCACCATCTGCAGCAGCTCGTCATCACCTGATTCTATGCCAACATAGATCAGTTTCAGGCCTGCTTCGCGGAGTGATTGAAGTTCTTCATCTGTTTTGGCAAGCAGATCTTTTGGCAAGGCATAGATCGATACCCGGATCAAGCGTGGAAAGCTCTCATTCAAGCTATTTAACAATTCCATCAGGTAACCTGCCGACAAGGCCATGGCATTGCCATCGGCTAAAAACACCTTCCTCACATCATCTGCATGTGCTTTCAAGGCAGTGATCTCGGCCTTCACCTCCTCAATGTCGCGGATGCTGAATTTCTTGGTGGTATACATCTC
>JAGLEK010000290.1 GCA_023145125.1 Bacteroidales bacterium
TCGGGGTGTTGATCTTTGCCAAACATCCGGCTTTACAATCCATTGCCATCTCGGCCATTATCGGGATTATTTCTGTGATCTTCATTACATATACTCTCCTTCCAAGACTTTTTAACTTTCTGATAAAGCATGAAGGCAGAAACAGAAGGTGGCCGGCAACTTTCAAAGATTTCCTGTTTTCGATAAACACATTTCTGATCTTCATTGTTGGGGTGACCATACTAAATATTGCCGGACTGATCCTTAAGTACCTGGCCCCCATTAAAACCACTAAAAAGAAATTGATCTTCCACCAAATGCTTTCCCTGGCTTGCCGGGTGATCGTATATGGCTCGGTGAACTGTCCAAAATATATCAGGAGCCCGGGCAAAGAAATATTTAAAGAACCGGCAGTGATCATATGCAACCATCAGTCGCACCTCGACACCGTAGTGAATATCATGCAAAATCCAAGGATGATCCTGCTCACTCACCCCTGGGTGCAAAAGAGCATGTTTTTTGGCTGGTTTGTGAGATTTGCCGATTTTTTACCGGTCAATAAGGGCCTTGATCCCATTATGGACCAAATGCGGGAAATTGTAAATAAGGGTTATTCCATATTTGTATTTCCTGAAGGAACACGTTCATACGATCTTAATATCAAACGTTTCCATCAAGGTGCTTTCTATATTGCAAGGGAACTTGATCTCGATATCATACCAGTAATATCCTATGGTACCGGTAATGCCATGCCTAAATTTGAGCCTTTCATGAAAACCACTACTGTAAGCATGACTGTCCTCCCCCGGATCAGCTCCGACAGCCCCCTGATAAAAGATACCCTGCTGGCAACCTCAAAATCTGTCAGGCACCATATGCAGAAAGAGTATGCCATTATACGCAAGGAATTCGAAACCCCGGTTTTCTTCCGCAAAAAGGTAATCAGGAACTACCTCTACCGGGGCCCGGTCCTCGAATGGTACATGAAGATAAAGATCAGGATGGATAAGCAATACCTGCTATTCCACAAGAAACTGCCGGAGCAGGGTCTGATCACCGATATTGGGTGCGGTTATGGCTTCATGTCATATATGCTTCAGCTGATGGCCCCCGACAGGCAATTCCTGTGCTATGATTATGATGCTGACAAGGTCGATACTGCAAACCATTGTGCTTTAATAAACAAGAATATCAGGTTTATTCATGCAGATGTAAGCGGCATTGATCCCGAACAAAGCGATGCTTTCATTCTAGCAGATGTTTTGCATTATATGCCGGAAGAGGAACAGGAAAACCTAATCGCCAAATGCACTGACAGGCTGAAAGACAATGGCGTGATCATTATCCGTGATGCAGATCTCAGCCTGCGAAAGAAACACCTTGGCACCAGGATATCCGAATTTGTGTCAACACGAGTCGGATTCAACATAACACAGGACAAACAACACAAATTATACTTTAACTCAAAAGAAAATTACCTCGATATTTTTTCAAGGCTGAAGCTTGATGTCAGCATTATTGATGATACAAAAATGACATCCAACCTCGTTTATATCCTGAAGAAACAATAATGAAATACGATATAGTTATCATCGGTAGCGGTTTGGGAGGCCTGGAATGTGGCCTGATTCTCAGCAAAGAGGGGCTTAACGTATGTGTGCTCGAGCAAAACAGCAAGGTGGGAGGAAACCTGCAATCCTTTACCAGGGACGGATGCATTTTCGATACCGGCATGCACTATATCGGAAGCATGGATGAGGATCAATACCTGTACAAGTATTTCAAATATTTCGGTATAGCAGATAAACTGAAATTGAAACAGCTGGATACAGATGGATTTGACACCCTGACATTTGATGATGATGATACGGA
>JAGLEK010000291.1 GCA_023145125.1 Bacteroidales bacterium
GAAGATGGTGAACTGAATCTGGAAGTAGTCGACTGGAACAACACTTATCCAATGCCTCAGCATGGAAAATTATCTACCCTTCTGCAATGGAACCTGCAGGACCCGCCTGACGAGTTTGAGCGAAACAGGAACGATGTGATCTTTTCGTTTCAAAAAAACCGGAACCCATTCATTGATAATCCGGATTTTGCTGAGCTGATCTGGGATGAGACAACACCTAACGCAATAAGTATTGACAATTTTCAAATAACACCTCAAATGGCAGTTGCAGGAGAGCTTGTTAATATTGAAGCCACTATTACAAACCTGGCAAACCAGGCAGTGACTGCCAGTCTGTACTGGGGATTGAGTTTTGAAATGTTGACCGACGAAATTCCGATGACTGCCGCAGGAGAAGTTTTCAGTTGTGATATTCCCGGCCAGGCCGAAGGAGTAACAGTATATTACAAAATAGTGGCAGCTGACACCCAGAATGAGAATACATCAGTGGTTTATAATTATGATGTACCTGAGATTTTCACCGGTACTATTACGAAAATATATGATATCCAGGGACAACAGCCAATTTCGCCTTACGATGACGAGATAGTGAGTACAACAGGTGTGGTTACAGCTAATTTCGGCGATTATTATTTTATCCAGGATGGAAGCGGCGGATGGAACGGCCTTTTTATCTATGAATTAGGCAGAAACCCATATGTAGGTGATAGTATTGTGCTTACAGGATTAATATCTGAATATTATGAAAAAACAGAAATGAAAGATATTTCAGCTTATTATTATATTTCATCAAATTATGACCTTCCTGATGCTGTACCGGTGCAAACAGGGCATATAGAGGAGGCACATGAAGGGATACTCGTAGAAGTTAATAATGCCGTTTGTACAGATGAAAATTACATGGCCAGTCATTATATGTGGGAAGTTGATGATGGATCAGGCCCCCTGAAGATACATAACTCTTCCGTTTATGAATTTGAACCTTCTGAAGGTTCATATTATAACATAACAGGGCCTATGAATTATGATTTCGATGAGTGGAAAATTGAGCTCTGCCCCGGATATAGTGTTGGAGCGGGAGGTGATTTTAATGGCCCGGTCGTAGCTGATGTAACACCTGTTCTTAACGACAACATCAAAATTATTTTTAACGAAGATGTTGAAACCACAACGGCGGAAAATATATCAAACTATGTGATTAACAATGGTGTTGTTGTTGAATCTGCTGTGCAGCATACATTCAATAAGACACAGGTAAATTTAACGGTTACCCCATTGTCGGGTGATTATGAGATCACAGTGCAAAATGTTGAAGATGTTTCGGGTAATGTGATGGAAGAGCAAACAATTCCGTTTTCATATGTTGGTATCGAAGAGTTTCTGTTAGATGGTGAGGTGGAAGTTTTTCCAAACCCGGCATCAGACCAGGTGAATATTTCATTTGTTTCAAATGAGGAATTTGACTTTAACATTGTCGTGGCAGATATTTCAGGGAGGCAAATGATAAATGAGGAATATTTTGCAAAACAAGGTATAAATAAATATAATTTGAACTTAAATGGCTTAAAGCAAGGGGTATATCTGTTGAGCCTGAGAGGAGAGAAAGGTACGTTAAACTACAAGCTGATAATCAGGTAAATTAAGTTTGAATTTTTAATTTTTAATTTTGAATTACTGTGATCCTCTGTGCCTTCTGTGTCTCTGTGGCGAAAGAAAGAAATTGTTAATGATTATTAAAATATTTTGAACACATTTTGTGTTGTACTATATTCGCTAAAAAATAAATGGCTATGTCAGAAAGGCTGGTAATAACCCCGACTTTTAACGAAAAGGAGAACATTGAAAAGATCATCCGCAAGGTGTTCTCGCTCGATATGGAGTTTGATATGCTTATTGTTGATGATGGTTCCCCCGATGGCACTGCTGATATCGTCAAAAGGCTGATGAAGGAGTTTCCCGAAAGGCTTTTTATTGAAGAGCGCAGCGGTAAACTTGGCCTGGGTACCGCATATATTCATGGCTTTAAGTGGGCACTGGAGAGAGGTTATAAGTATGTTACCGAGATGGATGCCGACTTTTCCCACAACCCGGAAGACCTGCCCCGCTTGTATGATGCATGCATTAAAGAAAATGCCCAGGTGGCCGTTGGTTCAAGGTATTGCAATGGCGTAAGTGTTGTAAACTGGCCCATGGGGCGCATCCTGATGTCGTATTATGCTTCAGCCTACGTACGGATGATAACCCGCATGAAAGTAAGGGACACAACAGCAGGCTTCGTTTGCTACTCGAGTGAGTTCCTTTCTGCGCTTAATTTTGACAGGATCCGCTTTATCGGCTATGCCTTTCAGATCGAAATGAAATATACCGCCTGGAAACTTGGCTTCAAGGTGGTGGAGGTGCCCATCATCTTTATCGACCGTACGGAAGGCACATCGAAAATGAGCTCCTCCATATTCAAGGAAGCCATATTTGGTGTGATGAGCCTGCGGTGTAAGAGTGTAAAGAAACTTCATAAGAAGACATCTTGATCTGTTTCTGCAAATTTTAGATTAATTATTGGGATTTTGTAACTTAGCATTGTGAATAAGAGTTACTACATTAAGAATGCCATTATCGTAAACGAGGGAATGGTTTTCGGAGGCGGGGTATATATCAATGATGGCCTCATCAAAATGGTATTCATGAATGGTGACCAACCTGCAGTGCCCAACGGTGCTGAAGTCATTGATGCTTACGGCCTTCATCTCATACCCGGGGTGATCGATGACCAGGTGCATTTCCGTGATCCGGGCTTTCCGCATAAGGCAGACCTGCACACAGAAAGCAAGGCCGCAGTTGCCGGAGGCATCACCTCTTTTATGGAAATGCCCAATACCAAACCACAAACATTGACCCAGGAGCTGCTGGAAGAGAAATATAAGCTTGGGGCAGAGAAGTCGCTGGCCAACTTTTCCTTCTATATGGGTACCTCCAACGACAATCTTGATGAGATACTCAAGACAGACCCGTCACGGGTATGCGGGATCAAGGTCTTTATGGGTGCATCAACAGGAAACATGCTGGTAGACGACCCTGAGATCCTGGAACAGATCTTTGCGAAGGCACCATGCCTGGTGGCCACCCATTGTGAAGATGAGAATACCATCAGGGAAAATACCACCATCCTGAAAGAAAGGTTCGGCGAGGATATACCGATGAATTATCATCCCCTGATAAGGTCCGAAGAGGCATGCTACCGTTCTTCCCACCTCGCAGTTGAACTTGCAAAGAAATACGGTACACGATTGCATGTGCTGCATCTGTCTACGGCCCGTGAACTGGAATTATTTGACAACAGCATCCCCCTGATAAAAAAGAAGATCACTGCCGAGGTATGTGTACATCACCTCTGGTTCCACGACGGCGACTACGAACGGCTTGGGACTCTGATCAAATGGAACCCGGCCATCAAAAGCATCGATGATCGTGATGAGCTTTTGAAAGGCCTGCTGGATAACAGGATCGATGTGGTAGCCACCGATCATGCTCCACACACCATTGAAGAAAAAGAGAACACATATTTTAAAGCTCCTTCGGGTGGCCCTTTGGTGCAACATTCATTACCTGCAATGCTGGAGATGTTTAAGAAAGGTACGATCAGCCTTGAAAAAATAGTGGAAAAGATGTGCCATGCACCGGCTGTATGCTTTGGGGTTAAGAACCGTGGTTTTATCAGGGAAGGCTATGCCGCTGACCTTGCACTGGTCGACCTGAATGACCCCTGGACAGTGGAAAAAGATAATATCCTGTACAAGTGTGGTTGGTCGCCTTTCGAAGGCCAGCAATTTCATTCTGCGGTAACACATACATTTGTAAACGGGCATCTGGCATATAAAATGGGTGTTTTTGATGAAGCCATGAAAGGCGAAAGATTGTTATTTGAAAGAAATCACTAGAATGATGAAAAAATATTTTTTGTTTTTATTCGCAGTATTATTGTTCGTATCCTGCGGGCCCAAACTCGAAGAAGTTGTCGAGGATACACATCCAGAAGGTAACCCCCGCTTAATTGCATATTACCAGGAGGTAGATGGTAGCAGGGAAAAAGTAAAAGTTGCAGCTTTTTATGAAAGTGGCAACAATCGTTACGAAGGAGAGTTTGCAGCAGGCAAACGGAACGGCCATTGGATTTACTGGTATGAGAACGGCAATAAGTGGAGTGAAGGTTACTTTAAAGATGACCTTCGCGACGGTTTCGGCACAACATGGCATAAGAACGGACAGAAACACTTCGAAGGCAGCTATCTGGTAGGTGTTCGTGTGGGAACATGGAAATTCTGGACACCGGAGGGGGAGATGGTTAAGGAGATGGATTATGAGGAATAATTTCTTGGGTGTACACCCAAGAAATCAAACCCTAAACTCTAAATCCTAAACTCTAAACAAATTTCAAATTCAAATTACTCAATGTTTAAAACAAACTGAATACAATTAAATCTGTTTTGAGTTTTGTGTTTAAAACATTTGATATTGTTTAGGATTTAGAGCTTTGGGTTTAGAATTTATATTTTTTCAGTCTCTCAATAATCCTCCGCTCCTTCTTCGTCGGCCTTCCTTCACCACGCTGACGGTATTCCACATTTAATTCGCGGTTCATCTTTTGCTTATCATATTCCTCCTGCGGTGTGAGGTCTTCCATGTAATCAGGAGCCAATTTAGCGGATACCCTGTTGTGGAGCAGGGCTTTAACTTTTACAAGCTTTGAAAAGGCAGTCAGTGAAACCTGGATCTCTTCTCCCTCCTTCACTTCCCTGGAGGCCTTCACATTATGTCCGTCGATCTTTACCTTTCCTCCCTTACAGGCAGCGGTAGCCCGGCTGCGTGTTTTGAATATCCTGACGGCCCAGAGCCATTTATCGATGCGGACACCATCCATATTCTATTTTTTTCTGAAATAAAGGGTGATAGGGACACCGTTGAAATCGAAATTCTTCCTCATCTGGTTTTCAAGATATCGCTTATAAGGCTCTTTGATATGCTCCGGCAGATTGCAGAAGAATACAAATGAAGGATAGGCCAGCTTCAGTTGTGTGATGTATTTGATATTGATGCGCGTGCCCCTGACCATAGGGGGCGAATATCTCTCTATCAGAGGAAGCATCACATCATTGAGCTTTGGTGTGGAAATTTGCCTTGAACGGTTCTTATATACATCATGGGCAACTTCAAGCACCTTCAGTATGCGCTGCTTATTGATCACAGAGGTAAACAGCACCGGTATATCGGTAAAAGGTGCCGTTTTCCTGAGAATGGCCTCCTTGAATTCAATATGGGTGTTGGTTTCTTTTTCGACCAGGTCCCATTTGTTTACTACCAGCACAACGCCTTTATTGTTCTTTTCACACAGGCCGAGGATGTTGAGGTCCTGCGATTCGATCCCATCCTTCGCATCTATCATGAGCAGGCAAATATCTGCCTTTTCAATAGCCCTGATAGAGCGCATGACAGAGTAAAACTCTATGTCTTCGCTGACCTTTTTCTTTTTTCGCAACCCTGCGGTGTCAACAAAAAGGAAGTCGAACCCATAGCTGTTATAGGGAATGTAAATAGAATCGCGCGTAGTACCGGCAATTGGTGTGACGATGTTTCTTTCTTCTCCGATCAGTGCATTGATCAGGCTTGATTTACCTACATTGGGCCTGCCGATGACAGCATATTTCGGCAGATCGGTATCATCTTCCTCATTATCCGTACTGAATTCCTTTACCACCTGGTCCAGGAGTTCGCCGGTACCGCTTCCGTT
>JAGLEK010000292.1 GCA_023145125.1 Bacteroidales bacterium
CCCAACACCCAACACCTATATGTCCCCACAAATCTGTACTTTTGCATAAACTCAACCTATGATCATCATCGGCATAACCGGAACATTGGGTGCAGGAAAAGGCACCATCGTAGATTTTCTTATTGAGGAAGAAGGCTTTGACCATTATTCTGTCCGGGGCTTTTTGCTTGAGGAGATGAAGAAAATGGGCATGCCGGAGAACCGGGATTCTATGACCTCCCTTGCCAATAAGCTCAGGTCGGCACATGGCCCCTCTTATATAACCGATGAGTTGTATGAGCGTGCTAACGCCGAGGGCCACGACTGTGTGATCGAGAGCATACGTACGCCCGGGGAGATATTGTCATTGAGGCGCAAATCTGATTTTTATCTTTTTGCTGTGAATGCATCTCCCAGGAGGCGATTTAACAGGATCAAGAGGAGAGGCTCAGAAACGGATGAGGTCAGCTTTAAGGAGTTCATGGCAAACGAAAACAGGGAAATGGATTCTGATGATCCTCATAAGCAGAACCTTTCAAAATGTATTGAAATGGCTGATCATAGCTTTGAAAACAATGGGAGCCTAAAGCAGCTGCTGGATCAGGTAAAGGGGGTGATGTCGGAAATTAAAACAAATATTGCAAATGGGAAACGAAAACAATAAACACATCCGCCCATCCTGGGATGAATATTTTATGGACCTTGCCAATACGGCGGCAAAGCGTGCCACCTGCGACCGTGGCCGCAGCGGATGCGTGATCGTTCGTGACAAGCATGTACTGGTAACGGGATATGTTGGCTCTCCAAAAGGGATGGCGCATTGCGATGAGATCGGACATCTCTTCAGGAAGGTATATCATGAAGATGGCAGTATAACCCAGCATTGCGTGCGTACGGTGCATGCCGAACAAAATGCCATATGCCAGGCAGCCCGACGTGGGATCGCCCTCGACCATGGCACCCTATATTGCAAGATGACACCCTGCCGCGTTTGTGCGATGCTCATCATCAACTGCGGCATCGACAGGGTGGTGTGCGAAAAGAAATACCATGCAGGCAAAGAATCAGAAGAACTCTTCAAAGAAGCAGGAGTGAAGCTTCATTATTTTTCAAATCAGGTAGAGGAGTATGAGGATCAGTAGAAGTACTTGGAGTACTTGAAATACTTGAAGTACTTAAAGTACTTGGAGTGCCTGGAGTATTTTAAATCGTAAATGAATATCGA
>JAGLEK010000293.1 GCA_023145125.1 Bacteroidales bacterium
CTCATCGACCTGATCCGTGGCACTGATAATTTCCAGACCGGCTCCTGGCAGGGCTTTCACGGCGTGGATGTAGATGTGGTGGTAGACCTCGGAGAGGCACAAAGAGTAAATATTATCAAGGCTGGCTTCGTGCAGGATCAGAACAGCTGGATCTTCATGCCCGAATGGGTGGAATTCAGCGTATCAGCCAATGGACAGGACTATAAAATAGTGGGAAGGCAGGAAAACACCATCGATCCGAAAGAAGACGGAGGCATCATCCACGACTTCTCAGTAATGACAGCCGGAATGAATATCCGTTACATCAGGGTGCTGGCGAAGAACCGGGGCGTTTGTCCTGATTGGCATCCCGGAGCAGGGGAGGGGGCGTGGTTGTTTGTAGATGAGGTGGAGATTGAATAGAGAACAGAGGAACAAGGAATAAGAATAAGAATTAGAATGAGAATAAGAATAAGAATGGGGAAGGAGATTCGAAATCCGATATTCGATATTTGAAATCCGATACTTAAAAAAAGCCGGCTCATTTGAGTCCGGCTTTATCTAGTATCCAGTATCCAGTATCCAGTATCCAGTATCCAGTATCTAGTATCTAGTTCCCTCAGCTTTTACTCATACTTTTTCCCAAGATAACTAGCAACCCCATCAGCAGTAGCTGACATGGCCTCGTCACCTGCATGCCAATCGGCGGGGCAGACTTCGCCATTTTCTTCGAAATACTGCAGTGCATCAATCATGCGAATGGCTTCGGCAACGCTGCGTCCGAGAGGCAGGTCGTTCACCAGCTGGTGGCGTACAACACCCTGCTTATCGATCAGGAACAGGCCACGGTATGCAACAGCTTCGCCTTCAAATTCCATCTCGCCGTCTTCATTGTAATCATACTCGCCGGCAAGCACGTCGAAGTTCTCTGATATTGTTTTCGACAGGTCGGCAACCAATGGGAATTTTACACCTTTGATACCACCGTCTTTAACCTCGGTGTTAAGCCATGCCCAGTGTGAGAACTGTGAGTCGACGGAGCAACCTACCACGGCTACATTCCTTTTATCGAACTCTTCCATTTTTTGCTGGAAGGCAAGGATCTCTGTCGGGCATACGAAAGTAAAATCCAGGGGATAAAAGAAGAATACAACATGTTTCTTCCCGATGTACTGTTCAAGTGAAAATTTTTCTACAAATTCGCCCCCGTTCACAACCGCTGTTGCTTCAAACAGAGGGGCTTTTTTTCCAACTAATACTGACATAATTTGATTTTTTATTGTGTGAGTTATTGATTTTCAGTGGTGCAAAGATAGGGATTATTTCTTATTTAGAAAGGATTTATTTAAGACATTGGGCAGTGGGCCCTTCGACGGAGTTTATACTGAGCTTGTCGAAGTGCTCAGGACAAGTTGGTGGGCG
>JAGLEK010000294.1 GCA_023145125.1 Bacteroidales bacterium
ATCACCATTCTGGCGAAGAATGTTTCAGTAAGATATAAAGAAACAAAGATCAATATTATCGATACTCCGGGCCACTCCGACTTTGGAGGAGAAGTTGAACGTGTTTTAAACATGGCCGACGGGGTACTGTTACTCGTCGATGCTTTTGAAGGGCCGATGCCGCAAACGCGCTTTGTATTGCAAAAGGCACTGGAGATGGGCCTGAAGCCAATCGTAGTGGTCAATAAGGTGGATAAACCAAATTGTAGTCCTGAAGAAACCAATGAGAGTGTCTTTGAGCTGATGTTCTCCCTCGATGCCACAGAAGAGCAACTGAACTTTCCTACCGTTTACGGATCTTCAAAACAGGGGTGGATGGGAGCTGATTGGGACACCCCAACTCAGGATGTTACCTATTTACTCGATACTATAATTGAATACTTTAAACCGCCTGCATACAATCCCGGAACACTCCAATTGCAGGTCAGTTCCCTGGACTATTCCTCGTATACCGGCAGGATCGCTGTTGGTAAGATCCACAGGGGCAGCATTAAGATGGGGGATCAGGTATCTGTTGTTCAGCGAAATGGCCAGGTAAACAAGTCGGTAGTTAAAGAGCTCTTTCTTTTTGAAGGCCTGGGGAAGGAAAAAACTAAAAGCGAAGTTAAGTCAGGAGAAATAGTAGCCGTAATGGGACTGGAGAATTTTGATATCGGTGATACCATTGCTGATTTTCATGAGCCTGATGCCTTAAAACCTATCGCAGTCGATGAGCCGACAATGAGCATGTTGTTTACCATTAACAATTCACCCTTCTTTGGCAAGGAAGGGAAATTTGTAACGTCCAGGCATATCAGGGAAAGATTGTTTAAAGAAACGGAGAAGAATCTGGCCCTGAGGGTCGAAGAAACAGATTCTCCGGATAAATTATTGGTATACGGCAGGGGCATACTTCATTTGTCTATCCTGGTGGAAACCATGAGGAGGGAGGGCTACGAATTTCAACTTGGCCAGCCAAAAGTGGTGATCAAGGAAATAGATGGATACAAGCATGAACCGGTAGAACTTTTGAATGTCAATGTCTCAGAAGAGTTTTCCGGAAAAGTGATAGAGATTGTCACAAAACGTAAAGGGGATATTCTGAATATTGAGCATAAGAACGACAGGATAAACCTTGAATTCAAGATATCGGCCAGGGGCCTGATCGGCCTTGCCAATCCTATCTTAACAGTAACAGAAGGTGAAGCAGTGATATCACACCGCTTTAAAGCCTTTGAACCCTGGAAAGGTGAAATTCAGAGCAGAAGAAATGGGGCATTGATAGCCATGGAAACTGGAACATCGATCGCTTATTCTATCAGCAAGGCACAGGACAGGGGTAAGTTTTTCGTTGATCCGAATGAAAATATCTATGCCGGACAGGTTATCGGGGAAAGCACAAGGTATGACGACCTGGTCATCAATGTGATCAAAACAAAGAAACTGACCAATATGCGGGCATCAGGCACGGATGATAAATTGTCGATAGCACCGGCAATAAAGTTCACCCTTGAGGAAGCCATGGAGTATATCGGGGCAGATGAGTACCTGGAAGTAACACCTAAGTCTATCCGTATACGCAAGATACTGCTTTCCGAACATGACAGAAAGCGGGAGAGAAACAGGAAAGATAATTAGGAGTGCCGAGTGCCG
>JAGLEK010000295.1 GCA_023145125.1 Bacteroidales bacterium
GGCTCAAAGAAAAGTACAAATAGGAATACTGCAAAGCTGATACTGAGAAAAAGCCCCAGTGCTGCTTTTAGTAAGGTAACGAATTGGCTGAGTTTTCTACTCACTTGAAAAGGGGTATAGTAAATAGTGTTCTTTCAACTCTTCAAAGTTAATTGATTTTTTTTAATGGGCAGGATGATAAAGGTTCAGGGTACCGGGTGCAGGGTGCAGGGGGGCATGGCTTTGGTGGCCGATGGATGTTGTGCACCTTGAGAAACTATTTCACCATCTTTACATTCATTGCTGCAGGCCCTTTTTGGCCTGAGCCGATCTCGAAAGATACGAGATTACCTTCCCTGATCTCATCAGCGCAACTGTTAATATGCACGAATATGCTCTCTTTTGTAATTGAATCCCTTATGAATCCATAACCTTTCGAATCATTAAAGAAGGTAACGGTACCTGTCCTTATTGGATCATCTCTTTCTGTATTGTCGCTTTTGGGAACGCTGACTTCGATATCCTCTGCTTCGATTTCTTCTTTTTGGGTGGGGTCGGGTGGGGTGGAGGTGATATTGCCATGCTCATCGACATAGGCGATCATATCATCCAGGCTTGAATTCTTCTCGCTATCTTTCCTGGCAAGCCTCTTCTTTTCTTTTTCTTTCCTTTTTTTCTCTTTTTTATTTCTTACTTCTTTTTTACCAAAGGTTTCCTGTGATCTTCCCATGTATTATTATTTAAGTTTTACTAATTGATTTGATCCAAATATTATTATTGACAGATACTTAGCTCACTGCATTTCGCAGGCTGTCGCCAGCCGCAGGCAATATTTAAGCAATAGCATTCCTTCCTCCTTACAATGATAAGGGGAAGATATGCATTATGTGCCGGGGGCACTGATAAAGAAGAAACGTTCCGGCCTAATACCTGTTATCGTCTTCCCTTCTGGGTCTTGCTTCATTTACAGTCAATGGCCTGCTTTTGAAATCAGTTCCGTTCAGGTTTTCAATAGCATCATTGGCTTCTGTGTCATTTTCCATGGTAACAAAGCCAAAGCCTTTGCTCCTGCCGCTGTATTTGTCAGTAATGATCCTGGCAGATTCAACTTCGCCATAGGCTGCAAATAATGTTGTCAGGTCGTCTTCCTGTACCTTGAAATCAAGGTTTCCTACATAAATGTTCATTGTACTTTACTTTAATTGTTTTACAGATAACCGGTGTTTTTAAATTTTAGTGTTTCAATATATGCCGGTTACGCTGTTATTAATGTTTTGATTTAAAAAGGAGGCAGTGATAAACTAATTGCGCGAAGGGAATTAGAACATTAATGCGCAAATTCTCAAATCTGAATTTGTGCAAAGATACTATAATATTTTAAATACATAAATATATTGGGAAAATGGCATTGGGTGTCGGGCGTTAGGCGTTAGGTTAGGCATTAGGCGTTGGGTGTTGGGCGATGGGCTAAGTCAGGGCTTTTACCGTCAACCTTCAACCGTAAACTTTTTTACTTCACAATAAGTTTTCTCATCCCGACCTTCCCCTCTGCTTCCATCCTTATCAAGTATACCCCTGCGGGCAGGCCGCTTACATCAATCACGAGTTCTTGTTCACCCGGGCTTCTGTTATCAATTGAAATTGTTTTCAGCACTTTGCCGTATATGTCCAATATTTCAAATTTCTGATTTCCGCTTTCAGATTTCTGAGTTCTGCTTTCAGATTTCTGAGTTCTAATACAGACCTTGTCTCCGCATGGATTGGGATATATCTCAAACGCCAACTCCTCTATAGATTCCTCATCAACTGCTGCAAGAGAAACTGACGGAACCAGTGTCGGCAGTCCAAAAGTTCCCATGTGATTGCCATAGGAACTAAGATCACGAATATCGCTTGCGCCACCGGAGCCGATCCCCAGATCTTCAAATACTTCAAAGTTGTAATAAGCGACAACTCCACTGTCGGCGGTTTCATAGTATGCTTCCGGAAGGGGATCATTCATGAATAGCTGGATCTCATCCTGTCCAAGGGCTTTATTCCATAAGCTTAGTTCATCTAACAGGCCTTCCAGTTTATCCCCTGAACTTCCTGCTGCGATGATCAACTGATAATTTGTGTGAACATCCGGCCAGGCACCAAAGTAATACATAGAGAAGAAATAAAGCGGAGAGCCATCTGCATATATGATGATCCCGTCATGGGCCTTATCGGCTATGACTGCAATATGATGCCAGTCACCATCGATGACCTCATCTGTTGAACGCCCGCTGCGCTCAAACGCTCCTGCGGCTTCAATATGGTTCACACGGATCCTTTTGCCTGCCTGAGGTTCATGCGGATCATCCTTCCCAAATCCATAGCTGTATTGGGCCCATGGTGATTCCGGATCACGTTTCATGACAATCGGTGAAACCTGGTCCTTGTCGGCAGCTTTCACCCAGCAGATCATACTCCAGCTTCCATCGTAGGGGTCAAGGCTTTCATCATGAGGAACGAGGCCAAAATCATCGGTACCGTCGAGCGAAATGGCATTCCCGAATACCTGCCCAAAAGAAACTTGCGTCAAGCAGATGATTGAAATTAATAGAATTAGTCTTTTCATTTTCTTCATCGGTTATAAGGTTTTGATAAAGGTAGTGAAAAGAGGAATATGTGTCAAGTTGGGGGCAAGGTGCAAGGTGCAGGGTCCGGGGTTGATCATCGCACTACTTCGAACTCAAAACTATCCTGGTATATTTCTGAATGATAGGCTGCCCGGACTTCAATCTCGTATTTGCCGGGTTCCAGGATCATCTGGGGACTCAGGAATTGCACTTTATTGATCCCTGCTTCCATCATACCTTTGTATTCCCCGTTAATATAGAACCTGGGCAGGCCGTAATTGCAATAGGCCTTAAAACGAATGGTATCACTCTTAATCTTGTTATTTCTTTTGCCCGTAAGGTGCAGTACCGGATCTTCTGACCAGATGGCCTTATACCAGTAAAAGGCATCTTTTTTAGTCTCCCGGTCATAAGTGATCAGTCCCTTATGGTTCCTCCCCTTTATACCGCCACGGTCCCATTCGGGTACCGAAAAGTCGAACATATTCCAGATGTAGGATGCCCAGATGAATGACGCATTCTCAATGGCATTCCAGGTGATTTCATGATAATATGTGTGATATCCCTCCGGGAAAAACTGACCTGTGGGCTTGGGAACGCTGATATGATCATTGGACTGATGGGCGATATTCCCTCCGGCACCATATTCAGATACAGAAAAGCGTACATCAGGCTTCGCATCATGGTATTTATGAATCCAGTTCCCCAGTCCTTGAGGATTCCCACCGTACCATCCTGTATACTGGTTGAATCCCTGCAGATCGGTATTTTCATGAATGGGGTGGTCGTACAACCACCAGATATTGCTCACGGCCACAGTATATCTCGATGGGTCCAGGTCTTTCGACAGCTTGTGTAAATCGCGGGTCAGGTTGACGGGCTCTTGTACTACGTCTCCTTTGATCACTTCATTGTGCACCCCCCAGACAAAAATGGAAGGGTGGCTGAAGTTCTGCTTGATCAGTTCGGTCATCTGTTGCAGCGCATTACCATCTGCCCCCTCATTATAGCCATTTATAAATGGAATTTCAGCCCAGACAAGTATGCCCAGGGAATCGGCCAGATCATATATATATTCTGCCTGCTGATAGTGGGCCAGGCGGATAGATGTAGCACCCAGTTCATTGATGAACTCCATGTCTCTGCGATGATGTTCAGGGAGCAGTGCATTGCCCAGATCTTCCCATTCCTGATGCCGACATACCCCATAAAGCCGGTATGGCTCCCCATTCAGGATGAAACCTTTATCAGGATCGATGTCGAAAAAACGTATTCCATAGGGCTGGATCATTTCGTCCACAACTTCCCCATCAATCATTATTTGCGTTTTCAGTTGATATAAAAATGGATCGATCCTGCCATTCCACAGCCGTGGCTCATTCACTTCCAGGATGGATACGGAATGCTTCATCCCGCCGGGAAAGAAGACCTCATCCTTTCTGTTTTCTGCCACCACCACCGAATTATTATCGATCAGCTGGTTGATAATGCTGAGCTTTTGCCGCCTGGATAATTCATTTTTAACGAGTACAACAAGTTTAAGAACCGCTGCTTCTCTGCTTACCTCTTTCGGGTGTACATATACGCCCGGGGATGCGTGATCAGTTAGTCCAATATGACAGTCGCCTGTTATGATCAGGGAAACATCACGGTAAATGCCTCCATAGATCCCGAAGAGAAAATTGTCCTTCGGATAGGAAGCATTCAATTCATTGTTTACTTTAACATGAATGCTGTTAATGGTGTCCTGACGGATGAAATCCGTAATATTAAAAGCAAAAGCTGAGTAGCTACCCAGGTGGTCACCCACGGATTTTTCGTTTACAAATACTTCAGCATACTGTCCGACACCCTCAAAACGCAAAAAGTATTGCCTGTCTTTTTGCGCCGGGTTAACTTTAAAGTTCTTCCTGTACCATGCTGTTGTGTAGTTTACCTTCTCACCCGATTGAATATCCTTACTATTCCAGGTGTGGGGGATTTTGATCTCCTGCCAGGACAAATCTGTTTGTGTGAGTTCAGCTAACTCAAACTCACCCAGAAGAAACTCCCAGTTATTATTAAATGATTGTATTTCCCTTACCTGGGAATAGGAGTGACTTACGTAGAAGAGCATAAATACAAGCAATATCATTTTGAATCCGGATCCTGGCATCATAGCAATTAATGTTTGGAGTGAATGTACAAAAATTT
>JAGLEK010000296.1 GCA_023145125.1 Bacteroidales bacterium
CCTGCCTGCCGGCAGGCAGGTTCCTTGTTCTACTGTTCTACTGTTCAGTCTCTATCGCACCACAACAAGCTTCCTCACAAACCTCCCTTCTTCCGTATCTACCCTCAGCAGGTATATGCCGGGCTCACAGGAAGAAACATCCAGGCTGGTTTGAATCTGGTTTTGAAGCTCATGGCATTGAAGGCTACGGCCGCTGTAGTCGAGCAGGCAGAGCCGTGACATCCTCACAGATGACTCAACAGTGATCATATCCGAAGCCGGGTTGGGAAATATTCTGATTACATTATTTTTATCATTTTCATCAATACCAATAGATACACATGCAACATTACTGTAACCAGACTCACAATCTTCATAAACAGTAGTTACAACAAAAAATAGAAGGCTGCCGCCCTGGTATTCATATGTGTAAGAAGTATCTTCGGTAAAGTCAACAAATTCATACTCATCCTGAAGTTTGTCTAAATATATGTTATAGCCAATAATTCCCTTACTTCCTGTTCTTGAGTCGCTCAAAGTCTTTTGTGAGTCATTTTTCAGCAGCAATTCACTTTTAGATTCATCCCCACCAGCAATCAGTGCTTGCAGATTCCAGTTTCCGTCTATTGTAGAGATATGACTCAGGGGATCCCATGCAATACCGTCGAGTGAGATCATGTCGCCATAACCTGCAATTGCAGGGCCTGCATCGCGGCCAGCCGGGTTTTCACCATCAGGTGAATCCATGGTATAACCGAACCACAGTTCCTGTGTTACGTCAATTGCAACCGGAGTAGCAAGTGTGATATCATTCCATTCACCAGGTACCAGACTACTTAGGGCTTCTTCATAAACCAGGGTACCGGCATCAGGGCCCTCCCAAACTTTAAGAGTGAAGCTGGTAGTTACAGCATTGATATAAGGCACGAAACGAATCTTAGTGATGTACATGCCTTCGTAAGCAGTGATCTGATCAGCATCCCAATGTGAAGCAACGCTAAATACGCCACCACCTGTAAGGCCGACACCATTATAATGAACACCATCGTCCCAGGATATCCACTCATATGCTGCCACATTGCTTATTGGAGGACTCCATTCCAGATAAATCTCATGGTAAGCATAAAAGTCAGCGTAAAGATCTACCGGGGGAGCACAATAATGGAAGATCTCAATATTATCCAACATCCAGGAGAGTATATTATAGGATGCCTCACCTTCGGCCATAAAACGGACTTTAAATACATATCCGAGTGCATATTCTGAAATATCTACTTCAACGTTCTCCCATTCAAAATTGCCATTGGCATTACTGAGCTGTTCCACCCTGTTCCAGGCCCCATCACTCCATACCTCAACATTGAAGTATTCTGTACCACTCGCACCATTATCAACAAGGGATACATCAAAATTCAGTATGAATTGTCCATCGATGTATGGTTCACTTTTAGTGCCATGATCAACGCCATTGATCGGGTCGCTTGTAAGACACTGCTGATAGTCCATCAGCACCGGATCCCATTTAAATTCGGCACATGGCAATGGGTTGCCGTATTGGCCATTGATCACCCAATGATCTTCAGCTGTCCAGAAAGAGCCAAAACTGCCTGAGAACCACTCTTCCACAATCGGAAGCATAGCACCATAAACCAGGCATACTTCTTCGGGGCCAGTGTACAGCGACTCACCGGTATCGCCGGGAAAGCCGTATGTGGAAAGATCATGCAAAGTGCTGACTTGATAGTCATAGCACATGGGTGGAGGAGCAACATCTGTATAGTACGATGTATCTTCTCCA
>JAGLEK010000297.1 GCA_023145125.1 Bacteroidales bacterium
ACTTTAGTGATCTTAAATACTTCCCGTATCTCAACATTGCAGGTAATCTTTTCTTCGATATCAGGTGAAAGCATGCCTTCGATAGCAGCTTTTATCTCTTCGATAGCCTGGTAAATAATGCTGTAGAGGCGTATGTCGATCTGTTCCTGCTCTGCAAGCTTCCTGGCACTGGGCTGAGGCCTCACCTGGAATCCAATAATGATCGCATTGGATGCTGATGCCAGCAGAACATCTGTTTCAGTAACGGCTCCCACACTTTTCAGGATCACGTTCACCTGAACTTCTTCTGTGGAAAGCTTAAGGAGTGAATCAGAAAGGGCCTCTACGGATCCATCAACATCACCTTTAACTATGATATTCAACTCTTTGAAATCGCCAATGGCAATTCTGCGGCCGATCTCATCAAGTGTAATGTGTTTTTGTGTACGAAGTCCTTGTTCCCGCTGTAATTGATGTCGCTTATTCGCAATGCTTTTCACTTCCCTCTCATCCTTCATAACATTGAAACCATCGCCTGCTTGCGGGGCTCCGTTTAAACCGAGCAACAAGACCGGTGTCGAAGGGCCGGCTTCCTCGATGGGTTGGTTATGCTCATTGAACATAGCCTTGACCTTACCATAATACGAACCTGCTAATACCATATCACCGGTATGCAGGGTTCCGGTTTGCACTAAAATGTTTGTAACAAAACCTCTTCCCTTGTCGAGAGTAGATTCAATGACAGTGCCAACCGCAGCCCTGTCGTGGTTTGCTTTAAGGTCAAGCATTTCTGCCTCCAGGAGCACTTTCTCCAGAAGCTCAATTATGTTGAGTCCGTCTTTGGCTGAAATTTCCTGACTTTGAAATTTACCTCCCCAATCTTCTACCAGGATGTTCATTTCCGAAAGTTCCTGTTTTATCTTATCAGGATTGGCATTGGCCTTATCAATCTTGTTAATGGCAAAAACGATGGGTACCCCGGCTGCCTGGGCATGGTTGATGGCTTCTTTTGTCTGGGGCATCACGCCATCGTCGGCAGCAATGATAAT
>JAGLEK010000298.1 GCA_023145125.1 Bacteroidales bacterium
CAAGCACCTTCATTAGAAACCATACAGGCCCCCACTGGGTCATTAGGTGTGCACGCTTTCCCGAATAATTTGCATTCTGCAGGCGATTTCAGCCCCTTTAATATTTCTCCGCAAATACAGCCTGTGTCTTCCCTGGTTTTTTCTACTTCTACGGGGATGGCCCTTTCTGCATCCATGTGGCCGAAAGCCTCTCTTAGCTTCAGTCCGCTGTCTTTCAAAACACCCAATCCGCGCCACCAGTCGTCGTTTGCTTCAAAGACTTCCCCGACCAGCTTTTGGGCTTTAATATTTCCTTCTTCCTTGACGGCTCGTTTATATTGGATCTCTACTTTAGCCTTATTGCTTTCCTTCTGCTTTGTGAGCATGAGTATCGTCTGCATCAGGTCGACCGGCTCAAAGCCTGAGATCACGCATCCCAAATTATATTTAGAAGGAATATCATTATAAATGGATGTTCCTGTGATGGTACTTACATGTCCGGGAGCTATATAGCCATCGATCTTCACGCCCTCATCGATCAATGCGGTCATGGCCGGGGGCATTACCTTATGTGAACTGTGCAGGTAGAAGTTTTTAAGCCCCATATTGTTGGCATTTACCATGCCGGCAGCGCTTGAAGGGGTTGTGGTTTCGAAGCCCACCCCCAGGAAGATGACTTTCTTATCCGGGTTTTCTTTTGCAATCTCCAGGGCATCAAGGATAGAATAAACGATCTTAATGTCGTGGCCTTTGCCACGCTCAGCATCAAGTGAAGATGATGATCCGGGTACGCGGATCAGGTCTCCATAGGTGGTGATGATGATATCATCAAGCCTTGCAAAAGCAATTGCAGTATCGATGAACCTCCTGTCGGTAACGCAGACAGGGCACCCCGGGCCTGATAACAGCTGAATAGTGTCGGGCAGGAGGGAAGGGATGCCGAATTTCTGTATGGCCATAGTATGCCCCCCGCACACTTCCATAAACCTCAAAGGACGTGTGGAGATACGTTTTATCTCATCTGCTATCTTCAGCACCAGATTCTTATCGCGGTATTCGTCTATGTATTTTATCATATAAAGTGCCTGAAGTACTTGAAATACTTGAAGTACTTAGAGTACTTG
>JAGLEK010000299.1 GCA_023145125.1 Bacteroidales bacterium
CTGTATTTCCGCATCTTTTGTGAGTATGTCTATTTCAGATTGTACCTTATCATCTTCAAATTCCTTGATCTTGTCAAGGGCCTTGTTCTTCTCATTGTCGAGCAGGCGCATACGCTCTTCATTGTACGTCTCCTTATAGAGGTAAGCGTTCCGGAAGTCCCCCATTTGTGCATAAATATCTGCCAGCCCGCTATAAATTTCAAGGAGGTTTTGCCTTGCACCGATACTGTCAGCTAAGCTTTCAGCAATGGAGTAATTCTTCAGGGCTTTGTCAAAATCCTCCTGATCCTTAAAGATCTCCGCAGTGGTGATAAAATATACAAGCTTTCCGATCTCATCATTGGCTTCACGGGCGATCAGGTACGACTGCTCAGCGAAGGAGAGGGCCAGATCGAACTTTTTCATATTCTTGTATGTGATGGCCATATTCGACAGGGTGATCGACATGTCAACCTTATTATCAAGGTCTTTTGTTATCATGTATGCCTTGGTATAATATTCCAGGGCTTTTTCATGTTCATCCAGAAATGAATATACGGTACCGATATTGCCATAATTTTTCACAAGCCTGCTTTGATCCTGAAATCTTTCATTAATAGCAATTGCTTTTTTATAATAAATAATAGCCATATCATTCATACCCATTTCCGAGTACCTCGAGCCCAGGTTATTGTAAACCTTTGCCATGCTGGATGAATCCCCCAACTCTTCGAATATTTTCAGGGCCTTCATGCAATAATCAAGGGATTGCTCTAACTGCCCCATTATAGAATACACGATACTGTAGTTGTTGTAGATGCTTCCCTGGTCTGCTTTAAACCCATACTTTTCTGCCATTATAAGGGCAGAATCGTACATGATAATGGCAGAGTCGTACTTACCGTTCAGGTCATAACTGATCCCCTGGTACAAAAGCATTTTCGGTATAACACTATAATATGAGGCAGCAAAGGCAATGTTCAGCACCCTCCTGGCTTCAACCATCGACTGGTCGGGGTCATTGTACAAATTAATATTTATGCATTGGCCAAGCTCAAATAACACCATTGTATCGAGGCTGCCTTTTTCAAGTTCCCTGAAAAGGCTGTCGCGGTATTCCACATCCTGGCCGTAGGCAAGGCTGTTCAGGTTGCTTAGAGAAACTATCACTAAAAGAAAAATGATCACTGATCTCATTTTGCTCAAAATTTTACCCCATCATATCAAAAGTAAGTATAAATGTGCAATCTCCGGGGTATGGTTCATAATGCAGTATGTATAATCTGTTGATTATGCTATATGAACAATTGAAACACCTAATCGTTTAATAATCAAAATAGAATATGCAGATCGCTTATTTGCTTTGCCTCTGTGCAATTGCTATATTTGAATAAAATTCACCTAAACCCAAAGCCTCATGAAAAAGAATTTTAAAGTATTCAGCTTACTTATCATGGTGTCATTGTTCGGTATCAATTTGCACGGACAATCATATGACTGCAAAGCTGAAAATAGCCAGTTCCGAAGTGATAAGAACAATTGGGTGGTCAAGGACGTGGACAAACCCTTTAGTTCATCAGACATTGCGGAATTTGATGGATTATTCTATTATCCTGTTGATTGTAAATATGTATTTAACGGCACCTTAAACCGCAACGAACCCATGAAAATTGTCAATGTAGAGACAACTGATGGGGGCTCAGCACAACTGTATGATTACGGGACTGTTAGCTATACCGTCGGAGAAAAGAAGTATGATCTGGTCGTTTACAAGAATATCGATATGCCGGAATTCGACAATGCTAAGGAAACAATATTCATTCCCATAAAAGATGGCACATCAGGGCCTGCACTCAATACTACTTTTGCCTCGGGGCGCTATCTGATCATTCAACCCCCGGCTTCCGGGAATAAAGTTATTTTGGATTTCAACAAGTCAATAAATCCTTTTAAAAATTATAACAGCAACTATTCCGCACTGATAGTTCCGTCTTCAAATATTATATTAGCCCCTCTCACAACAGGTGAGAGAAAGTATGAAGACAGATAGTTTACAATGCGGG
>JAGLEK010000003.1 GCA_023145125.1 Bacteroidales bacterium
TTTAGCTCACTTTAGGCACTTGTTTTCTGGATACTGGATAGTGGATAGTGGATACTGGATACTGGATGACTGAAAATGAAACTAGATAAATATGATAAACGATGATTGACGTAAAAGACCTAAGCAAAGCATATCACGAAAATGTTGTATTGAATATCCCTGCACTGAATATCCCAAAAGGGGAAAGCTTTGGGTTGGTAGGCAACAATGGTGCAGGAAAGACCACCTTTTTCAGGTTGATCCTCGACCTGATCAGGCCCACAAGCGGTGCGGTATACATACATTCGGAGAATGTGATGGGATCGATAGAATGGAAGCGCTTTACCGGTTCCTATCTGGATGAAGGATTTCTGATCGACTTTCTCTCCCCTGAAGAATATTTTGAGTTCCTGGCTGATATCAATGGCCTCTCAAAAGGGGATGTAAAGGAGTTCTATGACACTTTCGAAGAGTTTTTTAATAATGAGGTGCTTGGGAAGAAAAAGTTTATCCGTGAACTTTCATCAGGTAACCAGAAAAAAGTTGGTATTGCAGCAGCGCTGATGACAAAGCCCGAATTGCTCATCCTCGACGAGCCTTTCAACAGCCTGGATCCCACTACCCAGATCAGGCTGAAAAACATCCTGAAGAAAATACAGGAAGATCGCAATGTAACTGCCCTCATCTCCAGTCACGACCTGATCCATGTGACCGAGGTTTGTGAACGTATTGTAGTGCTTGAGGCGGGCGATATTGTTCATGATATCAAAACCACGTCAAGTACATTGAAGGATCTGGAGAAATACTTCTCTGTGTAATACTTTAGATAACCGCTACGCGGTAAATAGTTATGTGTCTATCTTTTGGCTACAGGTGAGGAACCGCTACGCGGTTCGCTTTTGGTGCGAAAGCTGGCCGAACAATCGAAGAAGTGCTACACACTTGTGGTGAGAACATCTATTTATCGGCTACAAATGAGGACCCGCAGCGAGGATCACCTAAATGTTTTTAGTAATCAAATTGCAAGAATTTGATATGGCTTTGCCCGCAGGGCATAGTCACTTGTATGTAGCAAAACCAGGATAAAATGTGGCACCTACCGCGTAGCGGTTGTTTAAGACTGTAGATTTATCGTTGAATTTCCCACTGTTTGAATTTATACCTTCCTTTTTTTGTGAAGCTAACATCCTTGCTGCCGGTTAATGCAATAATAGGTATAGTAATACCCAATGCAATCGAACTACCGATTACCCATCCCCTGTAACGGTTAGTATTCATGCTATTGTTTTTAAAATCATAACTGACCAGAGGGGCAACAATTAACCCGGCTACAAGCGAAACAACCATAACAGATATCCCGATGTAATGTAGGCTCTGTTTGCTTTTGTTCCAATAATACAGGTACGATATATCCTCCATCTTGCGATGCTTTATCATATTTATTTTCCAGGGATAATCCTCATAATCGCCATAATAAGAGTCGTCACTATTATAATGTCTGACATGAACATGACTTGTCTTGATGGTAATTGAGTCATTTGAGATACCCTTTAAAAGGCCGTTTGTAAATTTGTATTGATGGGTCGAATCATCAAGTACCCTAAACTCAATAATCTCAATATCAGCACCCAGCTTAACCTTCATTATCCTGTGGGTTCCATCAAGTTTCCTGATCTTAAAATATTCTCTTTGTGAAAAGGCCGGAAATGCAAGAATAATCAATATCAGTGTAACAAGAATTGGCTTCATAATGGGTTGTTCGTGATTTGGATGTGAATTTAAGAAATAATTCATAATTAATGAGTTTTGTGCTTTGTTTTCTGAATAACCGCTACGCGGTAAAATTTTTATGTCTATCTGTCGGCTACAGGTGAGGAACCGCTACGCGGTTCGCTTTTGGTGCGAAAGCTGGCCGAACAATTGAAGAAGTGCTACACGCTTGTGGTGAGAACATCTATCTATCGGCTACAAATGAGAAGCCGCAGCGAGGAGCACCTAAATGTTTTTAGTAATACAAATTGCGAGGATTTGATATGGCTTTGCCCGTAGGGCATAGTCAGTTGTAGCAAAACCAGGATAAAATGTGGCACCTACCGCGTAGCGGTTGTCCAATTCTTGGCTAAATTATTATCTTTACATTACGATCATGATGTGGCTGAAACAACTTCTGAGGTTTATCTTTTTTGTACTGGCAACTTCTGCTGCCCTGATGCTTCATGCCCAGCCCCTGACCATAAGCGGGCGGGTGATGGATGCTGAGACCGGTGAGTCCCTGGCCTTTGTGAATATTGTGATTAATGAAAGCCGCCAGGGTGGCGCAACAGATATTGACGGGAGGTTCAGGTTTGATGCATATCAGCAGGTTGATTACCTCAAACTCACTTATGTAGGATATGAGCCCGTTCTGTACCACGTAAAGAACAAAGCTAAAGGGCTGAAGATCTTCATGAAAAAGGCCTCATATGAACTGGGGGAGGTGGTCATTCTTCCCGGGGTCAATCCTGCGCACAGGATCATCAATAATGTAGTTAATAACCGCGATCTCAATAATCCGGAGAAAATGAGATCGTTTTCTTATACTTCCTATGAAAAGGTCATCTTTACTCTTGATCTGGACTCTCTGCGTATGATCGATACCATGCTTCTCGATACAGCGTCACTGGAAATAAGGCGGTTTATCGACAGGCAGGATATTTTTATTGCGGAGTCAGTTACGGAACGAAAGTTCCTTTATCCTGAAAGAAACCGGGAAAATGTGATCGCCACAAAGGTGTCAGGGATGAAGGACCCCATATTTGTCTTCCTGGTGTCGCAAATTCAGTCTACATCTTTCTATAAGGAGCGTTTAAACATAGGCAGGAGTGAATATATCAACCCTGTTAGTCGTGGAAGTACTTCAAAGTATACTTTTATTCTGGAGGATACGGTCTATACTGCAAGGAATGATACGGTGTTCATCATCTCCTTTCAGCCGAAGCCCAATACAAATTTCGACGGGCTGAAGGGAATGCTTTATATCAATACACATAACTGGGCCATCCAGAGTGTGATTGCAGAGCCCGAAAGGGATGAGGGCCCCTTCAGCATCAGGATACAGCAGTTATACGAATTGGTTGATGAAGAACAATGGTTTCCGGTTCAATTGAATACCGACATCAAGATCAAGGCCATCGGGGCCTCCGTGAATGAGCAGATGTACTCCTTCGTTGGAGTGGGCAAAAGCTATATCCGCGATATTGAGCTGAACCCAGAACTTGTCAGACGTGAATTTAACAATATAGAAGTGGATGTGGACCCCAATGCACACAACCGTAGCGAGATATATTGGAATCGCTATCGTGCTGATAGCTTAAGCGATCGCGACAAGCAAACATATGCATTCATGGATAGCGTCGGGAAGGAAGTGAATTTTGACCGCCTTGCAAAAACCTTTGAAACCGTCATGACAGGGAAGATCCCTGTGAAATTCATTGATTTCGATATTGACAAATTCCTGCGCTATAACCAGTATGAAGGCCTTTACCTGGGATTGGGCATACATACCAACGACAGGCTTTCAAGACGGTTTAAGGTCGGTGGTTTCTGGGGTTATAGTTTCAATGATATGACCTCGAAATATGGTGGTGATATCAGTGCCATACTGCATCGCAACAGCGAACTGGAGCTCATGGCCGGTTATTTCTATGACGTTACTGAAAGCGGAGGCGTTTCCTTTTTTGATGAAAAGACGTCTTTCCTGAGAGGAGAAGACTTCAGGGATTTTCTCATTCGCAGGATGAACATGACCGAGCGCACATTTGTAGCATTGCAGTTCGTGGGGCTGAGGCATTTTAAGTGGAACATCGCATTAAGGAGTGATTATAAGAAGTCGTACCCGGATTATTATTACGGGCAAAGTGTCGATGGTGTTGCCCAGCTGAAGAATGACTTCAGGTTTACTGAGTTGTCGCTGGGTTTTCGTTTTGCATTCCGTGAAAAATTCCTCAGGACAAAGCGGATAAAGATCTCCCTGGGGACAAAATATCCCGTTGTGAAGTTTCAATATACCCACGGGTTCGAGGGTATGCTGTACGGTGAATTTCAATATGACCGCTTTGATGTAAGGATCACGGAATCGTTTTATGTCAAGTACCTCGGGATGACAAGCATTGAGCTCAGGGCGGGTTATATCGATGGCGACCTGCCCTATTGCAACCTCTACAATGGCAATGGCAGTTATCGCGTTTTTACAATCTATGCAACCAATAGCTTTGCAACCATGCGGATGAATGAGTTTCTGAGCAACCGCTATGTGGCACTGTACTTCTCACATAACTTTGGACAATTACTTGTGCGCTCCCGCTTTTTCTCCCCGGAGATCGTCCTGGCAACAAATATCGCTTTCGGCAACCTGAACAACCCTTCCCAACATCATAATGTTTCCTTCAAAACCATGGAAAAGGGATATTATGAATCCGGTTTATTACTCCATGGCCTGCTCGATCTCAAATTCTATAAAGTTGGTGCAGGCGTGTTCTATCGCTATGGACCCTACGGATATGACACTCCGGCCGATAACTTTGCCTATAAGGTGAGTATTGTTTTTCCGATTGAAAGTGTGAAAAGACAATGAAGATATTCGAAATCTGAAATCTGAAAT
>JAGLEK010000030.1 GCA_023145125.1 Bacteroidales bacterium
TCCATCAGCTTCTTTATCTCCTCCGGATCGCCGATAAAGTAGTCCTTTACGTAGTTCATGTCATCGTCGAACTCAAATATATACGGGATCCCGGTGGGGATATTGAATTTCAGTATCTCGTCTTCGCTCATGTTCTTGAGGTACATGACCACTGCGCGCAGGCTGTTGCCGTGGGCAGCTACGAGCACCTCTCCATTTTCTTTCAGGGCAGGCCTGATCTCTTCGTTCCAGTACGGCACCATCCTGCCGATCACCTCCTTGAGGCTTTCAGTGCGTGGTATATCCTTATCGTCGAGCCCGGCATAGCGCGGATCGAACTTCGCATTCAGCGGGTTGTCTTCTTCTATGGGTGGTGGTGTCACGTCGAAACTTCTTCGCCACAGCAGCACCTGCTCATCGCCGTACTGCTTGGCTGTTTCAGCCTTGTTCAGTCCCTGCAGCATGCCATAATGCTTCTCGTTGAGGCGCCAGCTGCGGTACACCGGGATCCACATGAGGTCCATGCGCTCCAATGCCAGCCAGAGGGTTTTTATCGCCCTGCTGAGGTATGAGGTGAAGGCCACCTTTGGACTTATGCCATTTTCTTTTAACACTATCCCGGCTTTCTTAGCCTCCTCCACGCCCTGCTCCGAGAGCCCGACATCTTTCCACCCGGTAAAGCGGTTTTCTTTGTTCCATTCGGATTGGCCGTGGCGGAGTAAAATTAACTTATACATCTTTTTGATATTTTTTTCAAAATTAGTAAAGTTTCTGCTATCAACAATCTTAAAAAAGTTTTGAGTGTTGGGTGTTGAGTTTTGAGTTAGTTGACAGTTGACAGTTAAAAGTTAAGTAGGAAATATGCAGTAGGCCTTGGTGGTGACTTTGTATCTGTGGGACTTTGTGATCCCTGTGTCTCAGTGGCAACATCTTAGTGATGCTTGCAACAGTGGAATATGTATATAACCTAATCACTGAGCACTAATCACTAACTCAAAACTCAACACCCAACACTCAACACTTAAATTGGCGAAGTGCGAATTTTGCTATCTTTACCACCCTAAATAAATACCTCCAACGAATGAATTACTTCAACAAGCTCAATAACATCATCGGATGGCTCATATTTCTTCTTGCGTCGATGGTGTATATCATCACTTCTGAGCCCACGGCCAGCTTCTGGGACTGTGGGGAGTACATTGCCACAGCCTATAAACTGCAGGTCGGCCACCCGCCGGGGGCACCGCTGTTTCAGATGCTGGGACGCTTCTTCAGCCTTTTTGCCTTTGGCGACACTGCCCTGGTAGCCCGCATGGTGAACACCATGTCGGCACTCTCCTCCTCCTTCACCATCCTCTTCCTGTACTGGAGCATCGTGATGCTGGCAAGGAAGCTCTATGAGAAAGGAAAAGAGCTGCAGCGCGGACAGATGTTTGCCATCTACGGTGCCGGCATCGTAGGCTCACTGGCCTATACCTTTTCTGATTCATTCTGGTTCTCAGCTGTTGAAGGCGAGGTGTATGCCATGTCTTCATTCTTTACGGCCATCGTATTCTGGGCCATCCTCAAGTGGGAACGTATATCGGACGAAAAACATTCCGACCGCTGGCTGATCCTCATAGCATACCTTATGGGCCTCTCCATCGGGGTGCATCTGCTCAACCTGCTGGCTATCCCGGCCATCACCCTGGTATACTATTACAAAAGATTTAACCCCACCCGCAAGGGTGCTATCATCGCCTTCGGAGCCAGCATCGTGATCCTGTCTGCGGTGATGTACGGCATCATCCCCGAGGTGGTCAAGCTTTTTGCCACCACCGAACTGCTGTTCGTGAACAGCCTCGGCCTGCCCTTCCACACCGGAACGGTATTCTTTGCCCTGCTGCTCATCGGGCTGCTGGCCGCCGGCATACTCTATAACCGCCGTAAGATACCCTCCATGCTTATCCTGGTGTATGTGCTGGGCGGCATCATGGCCCTGCTTATACTGCTGGAGTCATCCTCCGCAGGCTCATTCCTCATCCGGCTTATCGTGATCGGCGCCGTGGTGGCCATGTTCTGGTTCACCCGCACAAAGGGTGCTATGCAGAACACTATCATACTGTCGATCGTGTTCCTCCTCATCGGCTACTCCTCTTTTATCATGCTCATCATCCGCTCCAATGCGAACCCCCCTATCAATGAAAACAGCCCCAAAGATGCCATCAGCCTGCTGTCGTACCTCAACCGTGAGCAATACGGCGACTGGCC
>JAGLEK010000300.1 GCA_023145125.1 Bacteroidales bacterium
TCGACAATATAAGGCGCTCCCATAGGGTTGTCGAAGATAACACCGGCTATATCCATAATCGTATCGGGAGTTTCACCGGGTGACTCTGTACGAAGAGCATATTCATCGAAGACTTCCGTAAGTGTTGAAACGATGTTTCCTGCATCGTATTTAAATTTGGTATTATTCATCGCCACTTTGTAAGTTTCCGGATAAAAAACATACCTGCTGATGATCTGCATGTTCATATCCTGTCCCAGAGCCTTGAGCAAAAGGTTTACTGTGTCGTGAGTCTCGATCATTTGTGTGCCCCTGTATTCTGCTTCACCAATGTCGGTAGTGGCGTAACCACAGAGCACACCGTCGATCTCAACGGCATAATAAAAGCGGTCGTACTGTGCGTTTGCTGCTATTGTCAGCATCAGGCAGATTGCGATGGCGGTTAGAGTTTTCATGATTTAAATGGCTAAATGGTTGAATTGGTTTCCCTTCCCTGTACCTTGCACCCGGAACCTTTTTCAAACTGATTTTAATTCTGTAATAATCCTGTTTTCATTGTTGCTGTTATAGTATTCAGCGAACCTGAGGAATGTCTTTCCCATCAGTTCACATAGCTGGCTGAAGGTGTACTGCTTCTTGTATTGTTTATAATCCCTCTCGGAAATGAAGACATTAAGGCTGCCGTCGTCATCGAAGGCTACATAACTGAGCGTATCTTTGTATTTATTGTTGAGTGGACTGATTCCCATTGAGAAGATAAATCGGATTCCTGCTCCCGGAAATTCTGCCCGGCAGATCTTTTTTTCTTCAAGGAAAGATGCAAAGCCAATGACCCGGTCACGTGTGTATGAATGCTTACCAGCATAATAGGGGCGATCGGTAAAACCGTTGGTTTCGTCTGTGACTTCCCTGGCAGCCAGCTTAAAAAGACGGATGGCCGCTTTTTCAAGATCAAGTGCTTTCATTAGCGTTGGCCCCAGGGAATAAAATATGATGGAGTTGATAATCAGCATTACGAACCATATCGGCATGGTCAAATAAGTTTTAAGCCATGGAACAAATATGGGTCCCGGATCGAGGCCAAGTAATAAGATCATTTCTTCAATTTTCTCCGGACGAGCGGCCAGGAAATAGGCGCATATGGTAATGGTCATCATGGCCATTACTACAAAAGCCTGCCACAGCTTCAGCCTGAAGTAATAGATGATTCCGATTACAAAGACGAAAAGCCCGTAAACATAGGGAGAGAAATAAGTCCCAAATATCTCTTTTTCCAGGATCAGGGGAATCATAAAGAGTACGATTGGTAACCAGACTTTCCAGGTTAGGCGCCATTTAATTGTGTTGCTTGCTGACATATCTTTTGATTTTTGTAATTTGAACTTTAGTTTATCATACTGATTTTAATTCATTAATGATCCTTTCTTCATGGCCTTGCTGATAATATTCCAGGAATCGAAGCATTGTGTTCCCGAGTGAGCCGCAGAGCTGATCAAAGGTGAAGCGTTTGGTATATTGCCTGTAGTCGAAAGCAGAGATGTTAACGCTGATCTCTCCCTCCTTGCCAAATAATACATAGCTTACCTTTCCCGGCTCGGGATCCTGCACGAGGCTGCGCCCCAGGGAAACAGTCATAAAGACCCCTTCTTTACGATAAATGGGATTGATGATATGCTTTGATTTCAGGAATCTGGCAAAGCCTGCCAGTTCTTCGTTTGTATAATGGGCCTTGCCGGCAGAATAAGGGCGTGTAGTAAAGCCAGCGTCAGTTTCTTCTATGCTGTCGGCAGCAAGCTTGAACAGGCGCCGGGCCTTGGCCTCAAAGCGTTCCTGTCCGGCCAGCACCGGCCATGTGACCACAATAAAGATAAACACCAGCATGATATTGATAATATATGATTGAATGGTGAAGAAGTCGGAATACTGGCACATACTCTGCAGGGTAGAGGCCCCGGCGATCAGCCCCAGGACGAAATACACCCAGAGATGGTAGCGCCACCACTGATAAGCTCCCATCACCGCAAAGAACAGGCTGACGATGATCGTGACGAAGAGAGGCCCTTTCGAAATATCCATCCCGTCGAGGATCAGTTCACGACGGATCAAAAACTCCACTACCGCCAGCAGGAGTGCGCTGTTAATGAAGATCGGATAGATCCTGCCAATGGGCCCTCTTAATTTTGTTTTTCTGAACATGGCTCAGATATTAGTTTTTTACGTTTATTAATTCAGATTTTATATACTTCATAAAAAGTGAACAATGCAAATATATGATAATCAATGGCGTTTGTCAAGTTTTTTTGTAATTATTTTGCTTTTTTATTCTTATACAATTAATATAATAAGAGAGTTTTGAGCCCTTCGACTTCGCTCAGGACAGGTTGTTGGGTTTTGGGTTTTGGGTTGATTTCAGATTTCAGATTTCAGATTTCAGATTTCTGATCTCTGTGTCTCTGTGGCGATCGAATTAACGGACAAAATTCTTATCTTGCACCCTCATTAAAATTCCCTGCATCATGAAAAGAAACATCCTGTACATTTTAGCAATTTTCATCCTCGCTTCCTGCGGCGACGG
>JAGLEK010000301.1 GCA_023145125.1 Bacteroidales bacterium
CCCGGCAAAAAGCCATAGAACATGTCCATGGTGTCGGGAAGTGTGAGAGAGCTACCCGGAGTGGTAGTACTTGCAAGCGCATCACCCAGCGGGGTTGCACCTGAAACGGCATCGCCCTGGTCAGTGATCCATACCTGGTCGCCCGACATATTTTTCGGATAGGCAAAGAAAAGGAATGCCCTGGCAGTAAGCGCCGGGTTCAGTATGTTCATGCCTGTACCTCCAAATACTTCCTTGCCAAAGATCACGGCAAAGATCGTTGCCACGGCAACCATCCATAAGGGAACATCAGGTGGCATGATAAGCGGTATCAGTATGCCGCTGACAAGGAAGCCTTCTGCAACTTCATGTCCGCGGATCTGGGCAAAAACAAATTCGGTACCCAATCCGGCCACATATGCCACTACAATGAGTGGAAACAATACCAGGAATCCATGCCAGAGGTTAGGCCACAAGCCAGCCAGCCAGTCAATATCATTTACTCCCACAGAAAGGTTATGCTGATAACCAATATTCCACATCCCAAAAAGAAGGGCAGGAACCAAAGCCAGCACCACAACGATCATGGTCCTTTTCATATCATTGGCATCACGTATATGGCTACCGATGGTGGTTACCCGGTTAGGAACAAAGAGGAAAGACTCAAAAGCTTCAAAAGTTGAATGAAGCTTTTCAAATCTCCCTCCCTTCTGAACCTGGGGTTTTATTTTGTCAAGAAAGTTTCTGAGTGCTTTCATTGAAATTGAATATGATTATAATTTATTGTTCTTCTATAATTAACTCATCTCTTTGACCATCAGGTTTAATCCGTCCCTGACAATCTTCTGGATATTGATCTTCGAAGTACTGATGAATTCACAAAGTGCGAAATCCTCTTCATCAACCTCATAGATACCAAGATTTTCCATCTGATCGATATCCTCTATCATGATGGATTTGATAAGCTGCATGGGATAAATATTCAGCGGAAATACCTGTTCGAATTTTCCTGTCAGCACAAATCCCCTCTCGCCACCATGATAGTTGGTATTAATCCGATATTTTTTTCGGGGCATCATCCAGCTTAAAAATGTATGATAGAAACTGAATTTCTTTAATCCCGGCAAAGCCCAGCCGAGGAATTCATAATGATCACCTTCGGGGATGACAGTAATCTGGGAATCATAGAACCCGACAAAGCCGGTTTTTTCGATCTTCGTTCCGGTAAGTGCATTACCCGAAATATAACGAAGCTTGCCCTCTTTGACGTTCCCATCGGTCATACCACTGATGTCAGCACCTAATATTGTCTTGTAATATACGGGGCTTTCAATTTCTGAGCCCGTGAGAGCAATAACCCTGGAAGGATCCAGCTTGCCCTGTGTGAACAGGCGGCCAATGCTCAGAACTTCCTGTGGGCGCAGGTACCAGACAACCTCACCTCTGTTCAGGGGTGAAATTCTACTGATCTGTGTACTTACATTGCCTGCAGGATGAGGGCCGGAGAAAGTATTTATCTCCACTCCCTTTGCATTGTTGAATACCTGTGAAGATTGCTTGTCGCTGATGTTCAGGTAAACCTTCCCGCCGGTAAGTTTTTTCAATGCATCAACACCTGCCTGAAAATCTGTTTCCTGTCCCTCCACAATGAGATCAAAATCAGGCGACAGTGGTGCCGAATCAAATGCAGGGATCATGATGGCTTTTGGATCATCATCAGGATTGGCAATGATTGAATACGGCCGTTGACGAACAAAAGGCCATACTCCGCTTTTAAGCATCTTTTCGACGATAGCCGCTTTGTCGAGACTGTTGGGGTCGGCAGCACCGAAATCAACAAATTCCTGATCAGGCGCAGCATCAACAGATACCTCAAGCAGCACCCTTTTTGCTCCCCGCCTTATCTCCCTTACCTTACCACTCACCGGTGATGTGAACAGAATGTTTTCCTTGTATTTATTATAGAACAAGGGAGTGCCTGCCTTCACCTCATCTCCCTCCTTTACAAGAAGCTTGGGAAATACCCCGTGAAAATCGGGTGGCTTGATAGCACAAACTTTGGTTGGGATTTCTTTGATCGTTTTTTCAGCCTCGCCTAACAGCTTGATATCAAGGCCTTTTCTGATACTAAATGTATTGGACATACTTTGATATTGTATGATTTTTGAAGGTACAAGTTTAAGAAAAAAAAGTCAATTGATATATACCTTTTTATGGGGTTTGCTTATTTAGACATCTTTATAAATAAGCCCTTAAAATAGTGTTGAGTGTTGAGTGTTGAGTTAGTTATAAGTTTTGAGTGTTGAGGGTTGAGTTTTGAGTTTATTTTCGATATTTGATACTTGATGGTCGAAGGAATTCTGCACTCTAAATTCACCGTTCTTCGCTATCAATCCCCACTAACCTGCCCGCCGAAGGAGGGTAATTAATCATTTGGATCTCATCACTCAAAGGTGTTGGGTTTTGGGCCCTTCGGCTTCGCTCAGGACAAGTTGTTGGGTGTTAGGTGGAGTGTTGAGTTTTGAGTGTTGGGTTTTGGGTGGATTTGCGATATTCGATA
>JAGLEK010000302.1 GCA_023145125.1 Bacteroidales bacterium
CAGCAGTGCGATCATCCCCCAAACAATATATTGAGTAATATCGTAATATGGCTTTAATCCTGTAAAAGTGCTGATCCATTCAATATACAGGTAATACTGGCCTTCCAGCATATCGAAAAGGAAATAATAGGCAAACAGATAAAGATATACTGCAAAGATCCCGGCCAGTGTAACGAACATCATTCTTACAGAAAATGTTCCGAAGATGACGAATGAAAGGATCAGCAACAATAAAATGAACACAGCAGGAAAGTAAAACAATGACGCAAGGGCGAGCAGAAAGGCAGCACTGAAGACATCTTTTGTCGGGTCGGCTTTTCCGTACGTGTTCATGATCCTGTCGAATGCCGGTATTATGAATATGCCGGCACAAAGAACAGGGGTCATGCAAATAGCATAAGGCGCCTGGCTCATCAACACGACAAAAACCAACGCTCCCAACAGGGAGTTTTTAGGCAGCAATTCATGCCTGATCAGGATAAAATTCAACAATACGGCTTCCAGGAGCAATAATATTAAAGCCGGTATCGCACGAAAGACAGCGTTAGCGGGAAGCAAGCCTGACAATAAACTAAAAAGCGGGGATATACCGGTAGTCTCATGCGGCTGGCATGGGGCTGTATAAGCCCTCAGCCACAGCAAAACAGCAATGATGATCAACACCAGGTACTGTTGGTAGAAGCTTGATTTAAAAAACCTGATCAGCAATGTTCTACTCCTATTTTTACTTGCAATTTCAAATCATGCCATTGGCCGGGGCCCTATTCCTTGAGGTCGGCACCCAGGTCCCTGCGATAATATTTTCCTTCAAAGCTGATGGCCGAAGCATTCACATATGATTGCCGGAGCGCATCTTCAAGACTATCACTAAAAGAGGTGACAGCGATCACACGGCCACCATTGGTTACAACATTCCCATCATCATCTGCTTTTGTCCCTGCGTGAAAAATGATACTGCCTTCTACTTCATCGAGCCCATCCACGATCTTGCCTTTGTCGTAATCACCGGGATATCCACCCGATACCAGCATGATGGCAGTGGCATAACGCGGATCTGTTTCAACCTGCTCCTTGTCGAGGGTTCCGTTTCCTACACCAATAAACAGTTTTAAGAGGTCTGACTTGATGCGGGGAATAACCGATTCTGCTTCAGGGTCCCCCATCCTCACATTATACTCGATCACAAAAGGCTCACCTTCGACATTTATCAGGCCAAAGAATATGAATCCTTTGTATTCCAACCCCTCATCGATCAGGCCGCGCACTGTGGGCGCAATGATGCCATGCTCGACCTTCTGCATAAACTCAGCATCAGCAAAAGGGACAGGGGACACGGAACCCATCCCACCCGTGTTCAATCCGGTATCGCCTTCGCCGATTCGCTTATAATCTTTCGCAGACGGCAATATTTTATAGGACCTGCCATCGGTAAGGACAAAGCAGGAGATCTCTATGCCGCTCAGAAATTCTTCAATGACCACCTTACTGCTTGCAGCACCGAACTTAGCATCCCTGAGCATGGCGGTAAGTTCTGCCTCAGCTTCTTCACGGTTCCCGATGATCAGCACGCCTTTACCGGCTGCCAGGCCATCAGCTTTCAGCACATAAGGAGGGTTAACTGTTTTCAGATAGGCCAGTCCTTCGTCAAGTTCATCAGCATTGAATGTTGCATATGAAGCAGTAGGAATGTTATATTTCATCATAAATTCCTTAGCAAAATCCTTGCTTCCTTCGAGCATGGCTGCTTCCTTCAACGGGCCGATCACCATGACATCTGCCAGTTCCGGATCTGCCTTAAAAAAATCGTGAATGCCATTTACGAGGGGGGCTTCCGGGCCAACCACCAGCATACCGACAGCTTTTGACAGCACAAAATCTTTCAGGGCGGCATAATTGTCTGTGTCGAGATTGACATTCTCGCCATGCATCGAGGTGCCGGCATTACCGGGAGCAATATACAGCCGGCCAAGCAGTGTGCTCTGAGCCAGTTTCCATGCAAGGGCGTGCTCACGTCCCCCGGATCCGATAATAAGGACATTCATCATCTATTCTATTTAGTATTTAACACATTTTCAATGACAGACCACAGCTGGTCAGCAGAGTTTTGCCATGTAAAGAGTTTACTCCTCTCCCTCCCCTTTTCTATCATCGCTGCTCGTAATTCGGGGTCCAGGGCAACCTTTTCCAGGCCTTCAGCGATGGACTTTACCGAAAACGGATCAACCAGCACTGCAGCATCCCCTGCCACCTCAGGCATTGAAGTAACATTGGAAGTCACTACCGGAATATCACAACGGTAGGCTTCAATGATAGGGATCCCGAAGCCTTCAAAGTAGCTCACGTAGATCATGGCAAGTGCAGAAGCAACAGCCTTATGCAAATCCTCTGCGGCCATCCTCCCGCTGAAGATCACCTCATCCCTGTTTTTCATTCCTGCATAAGCATTCTGGATCTCGCTCGTCCAGTATTTCTTATTTCCCACCACCAGAAGTTTGATATCGGTCTTGTGCGCCTCTTTAAAGTAATCAAAGGCTTGAAATAGCCTTGCCAGATTTTTCCTGGGATGCAGGGCACCCACAAATATAAAATAAGGGCAGCCTCCGCTCAGGATTTTCCTCGTTTCTTCTTTGACGGCATCGTTAACAGGCTTAAAATCTTCATTTGCACCGTTGTATACCACGCTCACCTTTTCCGGTGGAATATCATACAGGTTCACGATATCTTTTTTGGAAAATTCGGAAACGGTTACTATCCTTCTCGCCTTTCTGGCATAGCGGGGGAAGAAATACCGGTAATATTTTCTATCCAGTACCGGGATGTCTTTGGGATAATGTTCAAAATTAAGATCGTGAAAGACCGGAATGGAAGGAACATCTGTTTTCAGAGACAGATAAGCATCCGGGGAGAGGAAGAGATCAGCCTTGATCTTTTTCAGGATGCGGGGGACCGACCATTCGAACCAGATATAATACAGCAGGGGATGACGTGCCTGCGGCCCGGCCACCATGGGGATGACATTATCAGAAAATATGAAGCGTTCGTCCCATTTACGGTCGAAGATAAAATAAAACTCATGTTCAGGGTGGGCCGTTGTGATCCTTTTCAGGGTTTCATATGCCACCCATCCTATCCCCTCCAGTTTGCCGGGGAGAAGTAATCGTGTATTTACTGCTATCTTCAAATACCCCTAATTTACAATTCTTTTCAATATTTATCATAAAATCACATTGCTGGCGTTTTTATGATAATTTTGTACAAATTTATGGTTTTTTCGTGACAATGCCTTTGGCGGAAAGCTATAAGTGAATAGCATTTTGAACGCCTTAGAATTGAAAGAGATGCAGCGGAAATTTATCACAAACCTTATTCTTTTACTTTCCCTGAACCTGTTGATAAAGCCGTTCTGGATACTTGGCATCGACCGCTCGGTACAGAACCTTGTGGGGTTGGAAGAGTATGGATTCTATTTCGTGGTATTTAATTTCTCCTTTCTATTCAACATATTTCTTGACCTGGGCATCACTAATTTCAATATAAGGAATATTGCCCAGCACAAGCAGCTGCTCAACAAACACTTTTCGGGCATCATTGTGATCAGGTCCCTGCTGGCGGTGCTATACATTTCCATAACCTTCACAGTTGCCCTTATCAACGGGTTTAAGGGAGAGCAGCTGTACCTGTTGGGATGGATAGCCTTCAATCAGTTTTTGTTGTCATCCATACTTTATCTGCGCTCAAATATCAGCGGCTTGCTGATGCTGCGTACCGACAGCCTGATATCAGTACTTGACAGGGTACTCATGATCATCTTCTGCGGAGTGCTGTTGTGGGGAAACATCACCAGCCAGCCTTTTCGCATTGAATGGTTTGTTTATGCACAGACAGCAGCATACATACTGACAGCCATGATCGCTCTGACAATCGTGATGATAAAGGCAAAGTTCAAAAGAATTTACTGGAACTGGCCATTCTTTGTCATGATCGTAAAGCAAAGCCTTCCTTTCGCAACGCTGGTGTTCATGATGTCGTTTTACAACCGTATCGACCCGGTGCTTATAGAGAGAATTCTCCCTTCCCCTGACGGAGAGATTCAATCCGGAATATATGCCCAGGCCTTCCGTCTTTTTGACGCTTCCAACCAGATCGCATTTCTTTTTGCGGTGTTGCTGCTACCGATCTTCTCTAACATGATCAAGAATGACAAGCCGGTAGTACATATTGTTAAACTGGCTTTCTCACTCCTTTTCACAATATCTGTTACCGCATCGATCAGCTCATTTTTCTATTCACATGAGATCATGTCATTGCTATACCCGGGCGAGAATATCGAGTCCACCAGGATATTCAGCATCCTCATGTTCGGTTTTATTGCTGTTTCCGGGATATATGTCTTTGGCACCCTGCTTACGGCTAACGGCAGCCTGAAACAACTTAATATCATTGCAGGATCTGCAATTGTGTTGAACCTTATCATTAACATTATCCTTATTCCCAAAATGCACGCCCTCGGGTCTGCATATGCAAGCCTTTCGGCACAGAGTATTTCTGTTATACTGCAGGCCATCATCGTTCAGCGGATATTCAGGTTCAAGCTGAACTTCCCGTACCTGGGCTCCCTGCTCATCTTTGCCCTGGCCATGGCAGTTGCCGCACATTTCAGCAAACAGTTACCTTTCGATTGGTATATTAACCTGATCTTACTACTTGCTGTTGCTTTTGTTTTGTCATCCATTCTCCGGCTGTTCAGCATCAAAAGCTTCATCAGTATCATCAGGGAAAGGGAACTTCCTGAGTAGGATCATGCAATAATAATTGAAAAGTGTTGCGCCCTACACAATAAAATAAGGCCTCATACCTTTAATGAATTGGTGCATTGAAATAATTTCCCTAATTTTGCCCCCTTTGTATAATATATTAGTAATAATATGATGGTAAGTAAGTTTGCAGAAAATGGCAACTTTGACTCATCTGGTTTCATCTACTTCCTTTATTTCTGGAGGAAACCACTGATCATCATTGTTCTGCTTGCAATTTTTGCATCCATCCTGTTTTCTTCCCCCTGGTTTATAACACCAAAATACAAATCGTCAGTTGTCCTTTTCCCTGTTGCTACTAATTCTATTTCGAAGGCTCTTATAAGCCAGCAATCAGGTATAAAGGAAGACATACTTGGATTTGGAGAGGAAGAACAGGCAGAGCAGATGTTGCAGATCCTGAACTCTAACAAGATCAGGGACAGAATAGTGAGTAAGTTCAACCTGTTTGAACATTACGGGATCGGTACTGATTCAAAGTACAAATACACCCGTTTGATACGGGAGTACGATAACAATGTTTCTTTCCGGCGGACTGAGTATATGGCAGTGAAAATATCTGTCATGGACACAGACCCGCAAATGGCGGCCGACATTGCCAACACCATTGCTGAGCTGTTGGATTCCACAAAAACCCAGATGCAAAGGGAGAGGGCCATGCAAGCCTTTCTGATCGTTGAGAAGGAATACATCGACCTGCAGAAAGATATTGCAGGTATCGTCGATTCCCTCAAGGTGATCGGAAAACTCGGCGTGAATGATTATGAGTCCCAGTCGGAGGTGATCAACCAGCAATTGGCCATTGCCCTCAGAAATGGCGACATGAATGCTGTAAGGGCCCTGGAAGAGCGGCTTAGTGTGCTGGCTGAATATGGCGGGACATTTCTATCACTCAAAAACACCCTGGAATTCAAATCAGAGCAACAGACACTGCTCAAGGCGAAGTATCGTGAGGCCAAGGTTGATGCCGAGGCAGAGCTTCCCCAGAAGTTTATTGTCAACTCTGCTTTCAAGGCAGAAAAGAAATCCTACCCGATCAGGTGGATCATTGTGTTAGTATCCACCTTCTCGGCACTGCTTCTGGCAATTCTTATCCTCATTATTTTTGAGAATTTTGCAAAAATCAAAAAAAAAAGCCTGAGCACTAATCTGTGGTCATTGGAGAACCTCAGGATATTCGACCGGGAGAAACAAAGCCCCGGAGAAAAAAAAGAAAAGGTCAAAGAAGTAGTACATGAAGAAAAGGCTCCGGAGCCGGTAATTGTTCCTGAGCCTGAAAAAGAGAAAGAACCGGAAGCAATCAGGGAAGAAGAAAAACCCCGGCCCGTACAAACGACCGAAACAAAAACAAAAGAAGAAAACAATAGATCAGAATCATCCAAAGAACAAATTTATAACACCTCTGAGATGAAAACGTATTACGATAATTCAAGCATAGTAGGAATCATCCTGAAATGGTGGGTACACATTGTGGTTATCGCCATTGTCGCCGTCCTGCTCGGCATACTTTTTTCCAGCCCGATATTCATAACACCGAAGTATAAATCATATGCTATTGCCTACCCTCATAATATTGCACCTTACTCCGATGAAAGTGAAACGGAGCAAATGCTGCAACTCCTTCAATCCAAAGATATCATAGATAGCGTGATCAAAAAATTCGACCTGGCTAAGCATTACAAGGTGGATAGTAGCTTCAAGTATTTCTATTCAACCATTTATTATGAGTTCGGGCAGAATATCAGTATCACCAAAACTCCTTATGAATCGGTGAATATTACAGTATTTGACAAAGACCCGGTTATGGCTAACGACATTGTGCTTGCCATGATTCATTTTTATAATCTGAAAGTCAGGAAAACCCATAACGACAAGTACCTGGAGGTTATCAGAATGTTTGAGGCCAGTGTCGATAAGAAGCAGGCACACATAGACTCTCTCAAACACCAATTGTATCTTCTCAGTACAGAGTACGGGCTGATCGATTATGATGCCCAGGCCCTCGAGATCACCAAAGGTTACCTGCGTACGGTGATGGGAGCTACTTCAACAAGCATTAACCAGCGTGAAGTGATGCGTCTTAAGAAAAACATCGAAGAACATGGTGGCGACCTGATCGAACTGGTTGAGTCCATCAAGAATGAGGCACAAAACTTCTCCATGTTGAAAGTGGATTATGAAAATGCTGTGCGTTTTCACACCGACGAACTGTCTTATGCCAATATTATAACGCCTCCATATCCGGCTGATAAGAAAGCCTACCCGGTGCGCTGGCTGATAGTGGTATTTACACTTATTGCCACCATCTTCCTGACTATTATCATTATCCTGATCATTGAAAGGTACAGGCACTATTTCAGGTTAAAGAAATAATTCAATTCATATATCTTGAACCTGATTGAGAAATATAAGATCTATCTAGTTTATGCGGTGAGCATTGCTTTTATCGTATTGAACTGCTACCTGATCATTCAGGATAAGTATTATGCTCTTCTGACACCCATCCTGCTTATATTTCTTTTCCTGTATATTTTCTCTCTCGACAAGCTTATATTACTGATCACCTTCCTTACTCCAATTGCCATCAACTTCAAGGACCCTGACATGGGCATTGGGATCACCTTGCCCACGGAGCCCCTGCTACTGGGAGTGTTGGTAGTATTTATCCTTAAGCTCTTTTACGATGGAGGGTTTAACAGAAAGATCGTCACCCATCCGGTCAGTATTTTCATTATTATCAACCTGATATGGTTAGGAATAACTACAATTACCAGCGAGATCCCACTGGTATCAGTGAAGTTTCTGATTGCCAGGCTCTGGTTTGTTGTTCCTTTCTATTTTATCGGGATCCTCTTATTCAAGAAAGTCAAGAATATTAAAGTATTTAACTGGTTATATATCATACCACTGCTTATTGTAATTTTTTATACCCTGGTGAACCATGCCGGCTATGGCTTCGATAAGCCATCGAGCAATATGGTTATGCAGCCGTTTTATAACGACCACACGGCATATGGTGCGGTGATCGCAATGTTCATACCATTCTTTGCCGGCTTCAGCCTGAGTAAAAGTTACACTAATTCACAAAGGCTTGCTAGTTTTATCGTTCTTTTCCTGCTTATCATTGGGCTGATCTTTTCGTACAGCCGTGCAGCGTGGATCAGTATTTCTTTTGCATTGATGGTTTACGCGATAATTGCCTTCAGGATCAAGTTCAGGTGGGTTCTTGGCGGTTTTCTTTTACTTGCGGGCCTGTTCTATATGTTTTCCTTTCAGCTCATCGACAGGCTGGAAAGCAATAAACAAGACTCATCAACTGACTTTGCAGAGCATATCCAATCCATGTCCAACATCTCTTCTGATGCATCTAACCTGGAGCGGATCAACAGGTGGAATTGCGCTCTCAGGCTATACGAAGAACGTCCGTTCTGGGGCTGGGGGCCGGGTACATACCAGTTCGTATATGCACCATATCAACGTTCAAAGGAAAAGACCATTATCAGTACCAATGCCGGCGACATGGGTAATGCGCATAGCGAATACATTGGCCCGCTTTCAGAATCAGGTGTACTGGGAATGCTCACCTTTATTGCCATTGTTATTGCTGTATCCATTACAGGGCTCAGGGTGTATAAGCGTGCAGATTCAAAAGAAGTGAAACTTATCAGCCTAGTAATCTTACTGGGCCTCATGTCATATTTTGCACACGGCCTCCTTAATAACTTCCTCGACACAGATAAGGCATCTGTACCTTTCTGGGGATTTATTGG
>JAGLEK010000303.1 GCA_023145125.1 Bacteroidales bacterium
ATATTGTATACTGTATATTTTCACCTCAATCTCAATACAAAACATAAAGTAAATACGCAGCATACATCATAACCATAATCCCTCCTTCAACCCTCGAGATCATTCGTCCTTTTCCGGTGTAAACAAACACCACCAGCGTTACGGTTGCAATGAGTACCATTATGAGGTCGAGCATGCTGCCAGGGTGGAAAGGCAGAGGACTTATTACTGAGCTGACTCCAAGCACCAGCAAGATGTTGAATATACACGAGCCGACGGCGTTTCCAATGGCCATTTCAGGATTTCCTTTCATGGAGGCAATGATGGAGGTGACCAGTTCCGGCAGTGAGGTTGCCATGGCGATGATGGTTAGGCCGATGGTGGCTTCATCCATCCCGAGGTTTTTTGCCACAAACACGGCTCCTTCAACGATCCATTCGCCACCGAAATACAGTCCCACAATACCGGTCATGATAAAAATTATGGACAGCCAGGCAGGACGCAACTTATCCGGAACCTCATCTGCCGCACTCTTTTTGGAACTGCGATAGTAGACAAATATGAAAAGAACCAGTATGACAAGGAAAATGATGCCGTCGACATTGCCGATAATCCCGCTTTCCGCTCCCGGCCCCCAGCTGCCCTGTACCATGAAAAACAAAAGCCCCACAGCAAAAAGACTGAATGGGATATCGCGGTAATATGTGTGCTTCAGGACAGGGATTGGTGCTATAAGCGCTGTGATACCGATGATCACCAGAATGTTGATAATGTTGCTGCCAAGCACATTGGAAACTGCCAGGTCGGTATTCCCGTTGGCACTTGCAAAAACATTAATGATGAGCTCCGGCAACGAGGTTCCTATGGCAACAATGGTAAGCCCTATGATGCCGGAAGGAATGCCCAGCCGCCTGCCAATGTTCGCCGCCCCATCTATCAGCAGGGTCGCCCCGCCTATCAGGATGATGAAACCTAGTATGAAATACAGATACTCCAAAAAAAACGTTTTGAGTTTTAAATTATGCACTCCAGTTAGGAACTAGGCACTAGGCACTAGGCACTTCCCCGTCCCCCGT
>JAGLEK010000304.1 GCA_023145125.1 Bacteroidales bacterium
AAAGGTTGCCAACCCTAATATCAAAAGTCAATTTCAAGATCTAATTGATCCCGGAGGTTTTTGATCTCCGGGTTTTTTTCAACCATCTTTTTGTAGATCTCATCAGGGAAGTATGCCTTGTCCTGTTGTTCGTTGATATCTGCCAGGATGATACTGACGGTGATAAAATCGTTATTGAGTTCCTTTTTCAGATATGCCAGGATCTTGGGCAGAAGCCCTTTGATCTCACTCTCCAGGACTTTGCTGTCAGCTGTGACCTCAAGTGCGAAATCTTCTTTAAGCACCGGGTTTTTATTGTTCAGGCTGCTAAGCAGGTTTGCGGAATGACTGCAGATCCCGGGAATGCCTTTCTTCCAGGCAGATTCAAGATCTTCCCGGCTAAAGAGCGTTTTGTTTACTGGTTCCGGTATCTTATTGGATACCTTGTCGTTTTCACTATCACCATTGAGGATCTTTGACGCCTTTTTTATGGACAGATGATCAGTGAGGGAGTCATCCTGGTCATATTTTTTCTCGGGTTCTTTAACTTCACTGGCATCTGCCTCTTTTGGCTTATCTGCCTCCTTAGGTTTTTCTTCTTTAACAGGCGCTGCAGCTACAGGGGGCCTGGGAGAGCTGTCGGGTGGGGGAAGGCTATTACTTTTTTTTTCCTGCACTGTTTGCTGTGCGGGAAACCCCATCAATCCACACATCTGGAGCAGGGAGAGCTCAAGCAATAAGCGTTTATTGTTACTGCCTTTGTATTGTACATCATATTGGTTGTTGATGCTTAAGGCCCTGAGAAGAAAATCCGTTTCACACAGGCCGGCCTGGTCAAGGTATCTTTTCTTGAGATTATCACTGACCTCAAGAAGCCCGGAAGTGGCAGGGTCTTTACATACCAACAGGTTTCGCAGGTGTTCGCCCAGTCCGATGATGAAATGCTGTCCGTCGAAGCCATTGTCGATCACCTCGTTGATGATCAGCAAGGTTTCTGATGCATCTCCTTTCAGTATATTCTGGGTGACCCTGAAGTAGTAATCATAATCAAGAACGTTCAGGTTTTGAATTACCTTCTCATAGGTGATGTCGTTGCCGGCAAAGCTTACCAGCTGATCGAAGATGGAAAGGGCGTCGCGCAGGGCTCCGTCGGCTTTCTGGGCTATGATATGCAAGGCATCATCGCTGGCGTTTACATTTTCGCTTTCCGCGACAAATTTCAGGTGCCCGGCGATATCATCGACAGTGATCCGCTTAAAATCATAGATCTGGCACCTGGAAAGTATGGTTGGGATGATCTTGTGCTTTTCCGTTGTGGCGAGGATGAACTTAGCGTAGGCCGGAGGCTCCTCAAGCGTTTTCAAAAAGGCATTGAAGGCTGCAGTCGACAGCATGTGTACCTCATCGATGATATATACTTTATATTTACCAACCTGCGGTGGTACCCGCACCTGGTCGACGAGATTGCGAATATCTTCTACAGAGTTGTTTGAGGCAGCATCAAGCTCATGGATATTGAAAGAAATCGATTCATTGAACGAGGTGCACGACTCACAGGTATTGCAGGCTTCAATATTGTCTGAAATATTCTGGCAGTTAATGGTTTTAGCCAGGATCCTTGCACAGGTTGTTTTCCCCACCCCCCTGGGGCCGCAAAACAAAAATGCCTGTGCCAGGTGCTGATTCCTGATCGCATTTTTAAGGGTAGTGGTGATAGATTTTTGCCCTATCACCGTATCAAAGGTGTCCGGCCTGTATTTCCGTGCAGAGACAACAAAATTTTCCATGTATGAATGCCTGATTTAGGAATTCAAAAGTACAAAAATAACTGTAAGGATTTCTGGGATTCTCAATAATCGAATATCGGATATCGAATATCGCTTTCGCATATCGCATATCGCATATCGAATATTAACTTCAAGTACTTCAAGTACTCTAAGTACTCCAAGTACTTCTTTTGCTTTGCACTTAATACTACAAAGCATATCTTTGCGATCATGATCCTCATCTATACCCCCCAGGTCACCTCCCGTATCAGGTATATTTTCAAGCTTATCATAAGAGGGCTGCTAAAGGATGAACTCATTTTTACATCCGATACTGAAGAATTTATTGCGGCAGCCGGCCC
>JAGLEK010000305.1 GCA_023145125.1 Bacteroidales bacterium
ACAGCTGCAAAGCTGATCTGTATCACCGGGTCAAATGGCAAGACCACAACCACTTTGCTCACCCACCACATCCTGAAGAATGCAGGGCTGGATGTAGCGGTGGCAGGGAATGTAGGAAACAGTTTCGCCATGGAACTTGCCACACGGGATCACGATTACTTTGTGTTGGAGATCAGCAGCTTTCAGTTGGATGGCATGTACGATTTCAAAGCAGATATTGCGATCCTGCTGAACATTACCCCTGATCACCTCGACCGATATGGTAATTCGTTCGAGGCATATGCCGATTCGAAACTCAGGATCCTGCAGAATATGGAAGAAGAAGATGCTTTCATCTATTGCCAGGACGACCCGGTGATCATGGAAAGGATCAAAAAAGGAAGGATCATCCCGAGAAAGATCCCCTTCACTTTAAGTTCAAAGGTTGATGGTGAGGGAGCATACATAAAAGACGAAAACATAATTATAAATATTCAATCAAACATACAGCAAATGACATTAGAAAGCTTAGCACTACAAGGAAAACACAATATTTATAATTCGATGGCTGCCGGTATTTCGGGCAGGTTATTGGATATCAGAAAGCAGCATATCCAGGACAGCCTTACTGATTTCCAGCATATCGAACACCGGCTGGAGCATGTAGCGGTCATTCAGGGCATTGAATTCATAAATGATTCCAAGGCTACCAATGTGAACGCGGTCTGGTATGCCCTGGAAAATATGCAGAATGATGTGATCTGGATTGCCGGTGGCATTGATAAGGGAAATGATTACTCGACGCTGCTCGACCTTGTGAAGGACAGGGTAAAAGCGATCGTGTGCCTTGGCAAAGACAACAAGCATTTACAGGAAGCTTTCTCCGGAACGGTGGAGACCATCATTGAAACACGCTCCATGGATGTTGCTGTTCAGACAGCCCTTTACCTTGGCAGCAAGAGTGATACAATATTATTATCTCCCGCATGCGCCAGTTTCGATCTGTTTGAAAACTTCGAAGACCGCGGAAATCAATTTAAAGAATCAGTAAACAAGCTGTAAAATGTCTAAAATACTCGGAAATTTGAGAGGAGATAGAGTGATCTGGGTGATTGTCATCCTGCTATCGATCTTTTCCCTGCTTACGGTTTACAGCTCAACCGGAACCCTTGCATATAAATACCAATCGGGGAACACCGAGTATTACATGATGAAGCACCTGATCATATTACTATTTGGCTTCCTGATCATGTACCTGACCCACCTGATTAAGTTCACCTACTTCAGCCGGATCTTTCAAATTGCATTATATATTGCCGTGCCGCTCCTGATCCTGACACTCTTTGTTGGCCTCGACCTCAATGAAGCCAAAAGGGTGTTGCCGCTCCCGTTCAACCTTACCTTTCAGACTTCTGACCTTGCCAAGCTTACCCTGATCCTGTACCTGGCACGGCTGCTAAGTAAAAAGCAAGACAATATCAAAGATTTTAAGTCCGCCTTTTTACCTCTTATGATCCCTGTGCTAATTGTTTGCATCCTCATTTTGCCGGCCAACTTTTCAACAGCAGCCATGCTTTTTGTAACCAGCCTGGTGCTGATGTTCATCGGAAGGGTCAACCTTAAGTATATCTTTTCCCTGATCGGCATCGGGATTGTGAGCTTTGTCTTTCTCCTTCTGATTGCCAACGCCTATCCCGAGGTATTACCAAGGGCTAACACCTGGAAAACCAGGATCGTAAGCTTTATGGATAAAGAGAATATTGATCCTGACAAGAACTACCAGGTAGAGCAGGCCAAGATCGCCATTGCAGAGGGTGGCCTGATCGGTAAATTTCCCGGCAACAGTACCCAGCGGAATTTCCTGCCCCACCCCTATTCAGATTTCATCTTTGCCATCTTCCTTGAGGAGTATGGCCTTGCAGGAGGGTCCTTTCTGGTCCTTTTATACATGATCCTTTTCTACAGGGTTGTCAGGATAGTAACCCGGATACCCCGAAACTTCGGTGCCTTCATGGCGGTAGGTTTAGGGTTCAGCCTGGTTTTCCAGGCCATGATAAATATGGCCGTGGCTGTTAACCTGATCCCGGTTACCGGCCAGCCCCTGCCACTGATCAGCATGGGAGGGACTTCCATATGGTTTACCAGCATTTCGCTGGGGGTCATATTAAGTGTAAGCAGAGAAATTGATACCACACCTGAAAAAATAGAAGATTATGTCACGGCCTGAAAAAAGAATTATTATCAGCGGAGGTGGTACGGGGGGGCACATTTTCCCTGCTGTAGCCATCGCTGATGGCTTAAAGAAGAGGCTCGGAGATCCCGAGATCCTGTTCATTGGGGCAAAAGGCCGTATGGAGATGGAAAAAGTACCTGCTGCAGGATATCCCATCGAAGGGCTTTGGATCAGCGGTATACAGCGGAAGCTCACAGTAAAAAACCTTTCTTTTCCATTTAAGCTGATCTCAAGCCTGATGAAGGCACGAAAGATCATCAGAAAATTCAAACCCGATGTGGCTGTCGGAACCGGTGGCTATGCCAGTGGCCCCATGCTGAGAGTGGCTTCCCGCAAGGGTATCCCTTCACTGATCCAGGAACAAAACTCATTCCCCGGTATCACCAACAGGATACTTAGCCGCACCGTAGACAAAATCTGTGTTGCATTTGAAGGAATGGAAAAACATTTTCCTGCTTCCAGGATCGTGATCACAGGGAACCCTGTAAGAAAAGACATTTTAGAGCTCACCGGGAAAGAAGAAGAGGGGCACAAATTTTTTGACCTGGGAAAAGGCCTGAAGACAGTCCTGATCATCGGGGGCAGCCAGGGAGCCAGGTCCATCAATCTCGCTCTTGGGCAACAGCTTGAGAAGATCCTTGAAGCCGGAGTACAGCTCATATGGCAATGTGGCCCGACATTCTATGACAGGGCAATAGAAATACAGCAGCAGCTCACAGGCAAGAAAGCAGACAGGGTGAAAATTTTTGATTTTATCTCACGCATGGACCTGGCATACGCCGCGGCTGATATTGTGATCTCCAGGGCCGGAGCCATTGCCATTTCCGAACTATGCATCGCCGGCAACCCGGTGATCCTCGTTCCTTTGCCGGGTGCTGCCGAAGATCATCAAACGAAAAATGCAGAGGCCTTGCAGAATAAGGACGCCGCCATTCTTCTCAGGGATGATAAACTTGATGAGGAGCTGGCTGACACCCTGGGTTCCCTGCTTAATGATGAAGAAAAACAACAGTTGATGAGGAGCAATATCCACATGCTTGCAAAGCCTGAGGCCACAGAAAAGATCGTTGAAGAAATAATTAAACTGCTTGAAAGCAAATGAAAGACCTGCAAACAAATACCATATACATGCTCGGGATAGGCGGCATCGGAATGAGCGCCCTGGCCAGGTACTTCAGGCAGCAGGGGAAGGAAGTGTCGGGTTACGACAGGACATCAACACCTCTTACACAACAGCTGGAAGCTGAAGGTATGAATATACATTATTCTGATGATCCGGCATATATCCCCTGTGATGCAGGCATTGTTATCTATACCCCGGCCGTCCCGGAATCCAACAGAGAGCTGAACTATTGCAGGGATATGGAATTTAATATCAAAAAGCGGGCAGAGGTGCTTGGCATGATCGCAAAAAGCCATGACACCATTGCCATCGCCGGGACTCATGGAAAAACCAGCATCTCCTCCATGATTGCACACATCATGCATGAGAGCGAGCGCCCGGTTACAGCATTCATAGGAGGTATCATGAATAACTATGATACCAACATGCTCCGCACCTATAAAAGCAAATATCTTATCGCCGAGGCTGATGAGTATGACAGGTCATTCCTGAACCTTCATCCGAAAATTGCAGTTATCTCCACTCTGGCAGCAGATCATCTTGACATTTATGGTTCACTGGAAAACATGAAGGCATCATTTTCCAAATTTATTGGGCAAACAGACACAGATGGCAGAGTGATAATCCATGAAAGTGTAGCGGGACAGGTAATAACGCCCGCAAACACTATTATTTATGGTATGGGGCAAGATGCCACACTCCGCATCCAAAATGTCAGGGTTTACGAGCATCATTTTCATTTCGACCTTGTCTCAGACGACGGGTTGGTTACGATCCGGATGGGAGTGCCCGGTATGCACAATATAGAAAACGCGACTGCTGCAGCCGGTGTTTGCCTTCAGATCGGGCTCAGCCTGGAGGAGATCAAGTTGGGACTCGAAACATACAAAGGTGTTAAAAGGAGGTTTGAGTTCATCCTGGAAGGAGAAACAATATTCATTGATGACTATGCCCATCACCCTGATGAGATCGCAGCCTGTGTAGACACGGCTAAGAAACTCTATCCCGACAGGAAGATCACAGGCATATTCCAGCCGCACCTTTACAGCCGTACCCGCGATTTTGCCGATGGCTTTGCATCCGCATTGGAAACACTGGATGAAATTATCCTGCTCGATATTTACCCGGCCAGGGAAGAACCCATTGAAGGAGTGGATTCACAGATGTTACTTGCGAAGATCAGGAATAATAACAAAAGCATTAGCTCCAGATCTGAACTTCCGGAAATGATAAAAAAGAAAAGGCCCGGGGTTTTGCTGAGCATGGGGGCCGGTGACATAGATCAGCTTGTGGGGCCCATCAAAGAAAAACTGACAGAACAAGAATGAGAAAGATATTAAATACGGCTTTCTGGGCACTGCTCGTTGCAGGAGTAGTATTCGTGGTGGCTTTTGTCGGACAGAAGCATAATGAAACGATTTGTGAGCATTTTGAACTGTCGATAGAAAATCAAAACTATGATGCACTGACTAATGCAGAGGAATTAGGGGCCATTATCATAGCTGCCACTGATACCATAGCAGGAAAGGCCCTCAATGAGATCGATCCTTATGACATCCATAACATCCTGAATGAGAATCCATACATCAAATATGCCGACATACAGACCGGCATCGACGGGAAACTGAAAATAAACGTTGTACTCAGGCAGGCCATTATCAGGGTCATAAATAAGGAAGGCCTTAGTTTTTACATAGGCGGTGAAGGCTGGATCATGCCCGTCAACCCGGGCTTTCCATCAAGGGTTATTATTGCCAACGGCTCTGTCGATAATATAACTGCCGTAGCACAAAACAAAAAATTGCATGTAGACTCATTACCCGAAAACTCCCTTGCCAGGAAGCTATATGAGATGGGGAAATATATCAACAGCTCAGAATTCCTGAAAAAGCTGATCGCACAGATATGGATAACTACATCAGGTGAGGTAGAGCTCATCCCGGTGATCGGGGAATATACCATCTTGTTTGGAAGCTTTGACGAGATGGAAGATAAGTTTGAAAAGCTTGCAATCTACTATAAGGAAGGTGCAAGTAAAGCAGGATGGATTGATTACATATCCATCGATCTAAAGTATAAAAATCAAGTAATCTGTTCAAAAAAATAAGACCATGGAAAATTCTGAAATTATTGTAGGACTTGATATCGGGACAACCAAGATCGCAGCCATTGTCGGGCATAAAAATGAGCATGGGAAGATCGAGATCCTGGGTCATGGGCGCACCGAATCCATTGGTGTTAAGCGTGGCGTTGTTTCCAATATCGAAAACACCGTAAAATCCATTAAGATCGCAGTACAACAGGCTGAGCAAAAATCAGGTGTCGATATCCGCTTTGTCAATGTTGGCATCGCCGGGCAACATATTAAAAGTCTCCAGCACCACGGATCCATCATTCGTAAGAATGTTGATGAAGAGATCAGCCAGAACGACATCGACACCTTAAACGCCAACATGTACAACCTGAATATGTCACCCGGTGAAGAGATCATCGATGTGATACCACAGGAATATATCATTGATGCCGAGCAAGGCATCAAGCAGCCTGTGGGCATGCTTGGCAACTCCCTGGAGGCTAATTTTCATATTATCATCGGGCAAACGGCAGCGGCAAAGAACATTTATAAATGTGTTCGCAAAGCAGGCATTGAGGTGGTGGATCTCATTCTGGAACCCATTGCTTCAGCAGAAGCAGTATTAAGTGATGATGAGAAGGAAGCCGGTGTTGCCCTGGTGGATATTGGTGGCGGAACAACCGACATAGCCATTTTCCAGGATGGAATAATCAGGCATACAGCAGTTATCCCTTTCGGTGGAGATATTATCACCGAGGATATTAAAGAAGGTTGCACGATCATTAAAAAACATGCAGAAGAATTAAAGATCAAATTCGGGTCGTCGCTGGCCAGTGAAAACAAGGATGAAGAGGTAGTTGCCATCCCCGGACTAAGGGGCAGGCCACCCAAGGAGATCACCCTGAAGAACCTCGCCAGCATCATACAGGCCAGGATGGAGGAGATCATCGACCATATCCACTATGAGATAAAAAATTCGGGATACGAGAAAAAGCTCATCGGTGGTGTTGTGCTGACAGGAGGTGGAGCATTGCTTAATCACCTGGTACAGCTAACGGAGTTTGTAACCGGTATGGATACCCGCATAGGATATCCCAATGAACACCTGGCAAAGGATGTTCCGGATGAAATGGCAAGCCCGATGTATGCAACAGGTATCGGCCTGGTTATCGAAGGAGTGAGGAGACTGGACAAGGAAAAAGAAAAAGAACACTCGCAGGTAGAGAAAAAGAAAGGAAAGCAAAAGTCTGAAAAACAGCCAAGGCAAAGAAGCTTTTTAAATACGATCCAGGAGTGGTTTGAGAAAGATCAGATGGAATAATTAATCAACAATGACTTTGTTAATAAAAAACAGAAAAGAGAATAAACAACGCAATTTATTAATCTAAATTTAATTACCCAAAATGGAGGATATGATGAAATTCGAAATGCCTAAGGACCGATCGTCCATCATTAAAGTACTCGGAGTTGGTGGAGGCGGCAGTAACGCAGTCAATCATATGCACAGACAAGGGATCACCGGTGTTGATTTCATCGTATGCAATACCGATGCACAGGCCCTTGACATGAGCCCGGTACCAACTAAGATCACTCTTGGTGAGAAAGGCCTTGGTGCAGGATGTGTACCCCTGGTTGCAGAAAAAGCGGCTAATGAAAAGTCCGAAGAGATCAAAAGTCTTCTTTCGACCAATACTGAAATGCTATTCATTACTGCCGGAATGGGAGGTGGGACCGGCACGGGTGCAGCACCTGTTATTGCCAGAATAGCCAAGGAGATCGCCCTGGAAGATGAGGAGGTTGGTAAGATACTTGTGGTGGCCATTGTCACATTGCCATTCAGCTTTGAAGGAAGGAAACGAAAGATTCAGGCCGATAAAGGTATTGAAGAGCTCAGAAAGTATGCTGACGCTGTACTGATCATCAGCAATGATAAGTTACGTGAACTTTATGGCAACCTGGGATTGTTGGAAGGCTTTAAGATAGCAGACAATGTTTTGTTGACCGCTGCTAAGGGTATTGCCGAAATTATCACAGTTAAAGCCTATATAAACATCGACTTTAAAGATGTGAACACGGTGATGAAGAACAGCGGGGTTGCCATTATGGGAACCGGTATCGCTGAAGGTGAGAACCGTGCACAACAGGCCATCAAAGATGCAATCAACTCCCCTTTGCTTAATGATAACGATATCAAAGGCACCAACAATATTCTTCTTTACCTCTCCTCCGGAGAAAAGGATATATCCTTTGATGAGATCACTGACATCACTGAATACTTATTGCAATCGGCCGGGGAACAGGTGGATGTGATCTGGGGGGCAGGCAAGGACGACTCCCTTGGAGATAAGATAAGTGTTACTATTGTGGCTACCGGATTTGACAAAGAAACT
>JAGLEK010000306.1 GCA_023145125.1 Bacteroidales bacterium
CAAGCAGCGGGGTATCAAAATGGATTATATATTTTACTTCGCCCCAAGGGGCGGGAATATAACCCTTGAGGTCCCTCGACTATTGCTCGGGATCAGTTCGGCTAAATAATTTTGATTCTCAAAATTAAAGTCTCACTGATTTAAATGTCAATCTGCATTTCAACTCCCGATTAGCGCTTTCCACAGAACAATCCGGCAACTCACAAGAATTATATTTCAGGTGAAAATAAACAGTATAGTTTTGCAGTATCTTTAGAATTGAATTCTGAGTATACTCAGTTATTTTTAAAACTGCATACAGGACATGAATCATAAAACCATAAAAACATTTCTCATAAGGCTACTCGTAGTATACCTGATTCACCTTATTTTTAAAATTGGGGACCAATCAATCAATGTGTTCTCTGAATTTACCTTCCGCGGGTTTGTATTTTCGACATACTTTATCATATATGGGCTCATTGTCTGGTATGTTTCAGCATACTTCAATGCAAAAATTCAAAAAAGCCAGGAATCATCATTATATCATAAAAAGATGTACATCTTTTTACTTTTCCTATTTCATTTCATTTTTGGATTTGTGATTGCATTTTCGGCCAATATGCTGTATCGATTGGGGGATATCTATTTTTTCAATATGGGTGAAACATGGTCAGAGGTGCCAATCTTAAATCCTGAATTTACATTCAGCCTCCTGGTGATCTACATGATGATATTTACATTTGATGCTTACTATCAGTCAAACATCAAAAGCAAGGAGGATCAATTACAATTCCAAAAGCTAAAACAGGAAAATACCCTGGCACAATATCTAAACCTTAAATCACAGATCGAGCCCCATTTTTTGTTTAACAGCCTGAGTGTGTTGTCATCACTAATACAAACAGATGTAAATATCGCCGAGGAGTTTTTATTGCGATTATCCAAAACCTTGCGGTATGTGATCGAAAAGAACGAACTGGCCCTCGTCCCTTTGAAAGATGAGGTTCTTTTTGCTGAAGACTATTTCTTCTTAATTAAGAATCGCTTTGAGGAGGGAATAATCATAAAAAATTCATTGGATAGCTCAATGATTCGAAATAGCTATATCCCCCCGGCATCATTACAATTATTAATTGAAAATGCTGTTAAACACAATAAATTTACTGAGAAAGCCCCACTGCACATACATATTTTTAATACTGAAGATCAGATAATTGTAAATAATAATATAAACCTTCGCGATGACAGTTCCGATTCGACAAAGCAGGGACTTCATAACCTTAAGCAGCGATTTGCCTACTTTTCGGATAAAGCAGTAAGTATTAGCAGTAACGAAACAGGTTTTACAGTCTCACTACCTATATTAACTGAAGCAGATTATGAACGTATTGATATTTGAAGATGAAAAACCCACGGCCCTACGACTGGCAAGCCTTCTGTCGGAGATCGACAGCACAATAAATATTGTAGGCACTATCGGGTCAGTTGAAGCCGGAATAAAATGGTATAAAGAAAACAACATGCCCGATCTTGTTTTCCAGGACATCATTCTGACTGATGGCAATTGCTTCGATATTTTTGATAGTGTCGAGGTCACTGCACCGGTAATTTTCACTACTGCTTTCAGCCAATATGCCATAAAGTCGTTCCAGGTAAACAGTATTGATTATATCATCAAGCCTTATGATATTAATGATTTAAGATCTGCGCTGCAGAAATACAGTAAATTAAAAGGGTCTTTTCACCTGCCTGACAAGAGACTGCTGGAAGAAATATTGAAAGAAAAGTCATTTACGCCCAAGAAGCGCTTTCTTATAAAAATCGGTGATAATTACATACCGGTAAAAAGTGAGGATATTGCCTACCTGATTTCTGATGAAGGGCTTACTTTTGCAACACTGTTTAACAAGGAAAAACATATCGTCAACTATTCTATTGCTGAACTTTCGAAGCAAATGGACCCTGCAACGTTCTTCCAGATAAACAGAAAAATGATTGTCAATGTAAAAAGCGTGAATAAACTAAGTTCATGGTTCAACAACAGGCTGAAAATTACCCTGGATCCAC
>JAGLEK010000307.1 GCA_023145125.1 Bacteroidales bacterium
GCAAAACCAAAGCCGTCGCTGCCAATGATCACACCGGAATGTATAATGCATTTAGCGCCAATAATGGTATCATGATAAAACCGTGCGCCGGCAAAAACCACGGTTCCCTCCCCTAGCTTTGCATTATCGCCGATATATGTATGAGGATAGACCTTTACATCATCTTCGAGGACCACCTCCTTGCCGATAAAAGCAAACTCGCCGATATAAACATTCTCCCCTATCTTAGCTGTTTCATGGATAAAAGCATGCTCGCTGACCCCTGATTTATCCAGTTTCATCTTGTTGTAGAACTCAAGGAGTGCAGCAAAGGCAAGGTAGGGTTCATCAACCCTGACAAGGGTTGCTTTTATTTCCTTTTCGGCTTTAAAATCGCTGCTCACAATGATTACATCTGCCCCGGTAGTATAAATAAAAGATTCATACTTAGGGTTGGCAAGGAAGCTAAGGCCGCCTTCTCCTTCTTCATCGATCTTAACAACACGGCTCACCGATACTTCGGGATCACCCTCAACACGGCCGCCAATTGTTTCCGCTATCTGTCGCGCTGTAAATTTCATAGTTTGTGTTTGATTCTGTCTGCAATGATATATGTTTATCAAATGCAGGATTTTATATATTTTTCAGGATTTATAAACAATCCCTGAATTCTTTTGGGAAACACATGAAGTATTTGGTAACCGTCTTGTGCAGGACCGTAATATTCAACTGATCCGAAGCATTGGCAATATCCATCACTTCACCGGATTTATAGTAAATGTTGATCTTATCGCTTTTGGGGTGATAAGCATGGTTTTCCGTGGAATTGGAAATGATAAAGTAAGAAGCCTCTTCAGGAGTGATACTGTATTTCTTTGCAATTTCTGCCTTCAGCCTCTCAAGCCTGCCTTCAGCAAATGGTTCTGCCTGCAAATCGGTATTAAAGAGCTGCCTGTTCACCAGCATATTGCATAAACGGGAAAGAACAGGGTCATCAACCCGGGCCCAGACTTTTATCGCTGCATAGATATCATAGTCGTCGAGCAGTGAAAACTGCTCAATAACAGCGGGGTCGTGCAGCAGTTCATTTCTGCCCAGCCGGGATTTTAGAAAAAATGACAGTACCGGGGTGGCAAAAAGTGTTTCCCCGTTCCTGCTCAGCTCCCCGGCACGTTTTAGTATCATCATCATCATATTTTCAGCAGCGAGCACCGTTTTATGCAGATACACCTGCCAGTACATCAACCTGCGTGCAATAATGAATTTCTCAATGGAATAGATCCCCTTTTCCTCAACCACCAGCTTATCGTCTGCCACAAACAACATTTTAATGATCCGTTCCACATTGACCACACCTTCCGACACTCCCGTATAGAAGCTGTCGCGCTTGAGGTAATCCAATCTGTCCATGTCGAGCTGACTGGAAACCATTTGATGAAGGAACTTACGCTTATGTGTATTCTGAAAGATGCTGATAGCACCTGAAAGCTCTCCTTCAAATATCTCATTTAGCTTATCCATGTATAAGCCGGAGATCATCTCATGATCAATATTCCCGATGATGGAATTTTCCAGGGCATGTGAGAATGGCCCATGGCCGATGTCGTGCAGCAATATGGCTACAGCCGCATCAAGGGATTCCTGCTCACTGATGTCCACCCCCTTGATTTGCAAAGCATGGATGGCGTGGTTCATCAGGTGCATGGTCCCTATCGAATGTTGGAAACGGGTATGCAGGGCACCCGGATAAACCGTGTCTGTCATGCCCAATTGCCTGATCCTTCGCAATCGCTGAAACCAGGGATGCTCAATGAGGTCAAAAAGTAGGGGATTTCCCACAGTGATAAAGCCGTAGACCGGGTCGTTAAAAATTTTTCTGCCGTTGAAGGAGGAATGCCGCACTGATGTTGTATTTTTGTATGAGGAAAATGGTTCCAGATACAATAAATTTGCAAAAATTACATTTCAATATTACGACTTTTTTTTGAATGACCTTACAGACGGGAGCTCCCCGGACAGGCATAAACACTACAATATATTATGGAAAACATCAGTATTTTATGGGCAGATGACGAGATAGACCTGCTAAAGCCGCACGTACTCTTCCTGGAACAAAAAGGCTACGAGGTAGTAACCTCCAACAATGGCGACGATGCAATGGACCTTATCCGGGAGCGGCCATTCGACATTGTCTTTCTCGATGAACATATGCCCGGCATGTCAGGAATAGAGACCCTGGCTGAGATCAAGGCCATCTATCCTAACCTCCCCGTGGTGATGATCACCAAAAGTGAAGAGGAGTCTATAATGGAAGAAGCCATCGGATCGAAGATCTCTGATTACCTCATCAAACCTGTTAACCCCAACCAGATACTCCTCTCACTGAAGAAAAACCTGGAACATAAGAAGCTTATCAGCGAAAAGACTACCATGGCTTATCAGCAGGAATTCCGCACCATCGGCATGGATATTTCTATGGGGCTGAACCATGATGAATGGGTAGAAATGTATAAGCGCCTTGTGAGATGGGAGCTCGATCTCGAAAAAACGACTGACGATAATGTCCTGGACATCCTCAACATGCAGAAAACAGAAGCCAATCAGGTGTTTTCCAAATATATAGAGAAGAATTACCTGGATTGGATTAATGGCCGGGGTGATGATAAGCCGGTGATGTCTCCCACTTTATTCAAAGACAAGGTCTTTCCAATGCTCAAGGAAGGGAAGCCCCTGTTTGTGCTACTGATCGACAACCTCCGCTATGACCAATGGAAAGCCATACAGCCCCGTATCGAAGAGTTCTACAGGGTGGACAACGATGAGATATATTACAGCATCCTCCCGACAACCACACAATACGCACGGAATGCGATCTTTTCCGGACTTATGCCCACAGAGATCGATAAACGTCATCCGCAATACTGGACGCCTGAAGAGGCCGAAGGCAGTAAAAACCAGTTCGAAGGAGAGCTTCTCGGTGAACAGCTGAAGCGATTTGGCAAAAACATCAAATACGGGTATAACAAAGTGCTCAACCTGGATGCCGGCAAAAGGCTATCGGATAATCTATCCAATTTATACCATAACGACCTGAATGTGATCGTGTATAATTTTGTCGACATGCTGTCACATGCACGTACCGAGATGGAGATCATCAGGGAGCTGGCCGATGATGAAGCTGCCTACCGCTCGCTGATGCTGTCGTGGTTTGAGCATTCTTCACTGCTCGATATCATTAAGCAATTATCAGAGAAACAAATACCTGTGATCATCACAACAGATCACGGATCAGTAAAAGTTGAAGACCCTGTGAAGATCGTTGGCGACAGAAATACCACTACCAACCTGCGCTATAAGGCAGGAAGAAACCTGAACTATGAGTCAAAGCAGGTTTTTGATGTCCGGAATCCGGATGACATATTCCTTCCAAGGACCAATGTAAGCACATCCTATGTTTTTTGCCGGAACAGGGATTTCTTTGCCTATCCCAACAATTACAATTATTACGTAAAGTACTATAGAAATACTTTCCAGCATGGGGGGATATCTCTCGAGGAGATGCTCATCCCCATCATCACCCTCAGCCCGAAAGCATAAAGCTATGGAACAGCT
>JAGLEK010000308.1 GCA_023145125.1 Bacteroidales bacterium
CAAGCCACGAGGAATAATTTAATTTAAGATAATGAGACAAAAAAGGATGATTTACCTGCTGATTTCGAGGACCTCAAAGGTGACCTTCCCGGCAGGTACCAGGATATCAACGGTATCACCGACCTTTTTCCCCAGCAGGCCTTTTGCAATGGGAGAGCTAACTGATATCTTTCCGGATTTCAGGTCAGCTTCACTTTCAGGCACCAGGGTGTATGTCATCAAGGCGTTATTTTTGAGATTTTTGATCTTCACCACAGAAAGGATAAGTATCTTGGATGTATCCATCTTGGACTCGTCGATGATGCGTGCATTACGGATCTCCTCCTGCAGTTTTGATATTTGCAACTCGAGCATACCCTGCGCATTCTTGGCTGCGTCGTATTCAGCATTCTCCGACAGGTCTCCTTTGTCTCGTGCTTCAGCTATTTGCTTTGAGATATCAGGGCGTTGTACGGATTCAAGGTGTTCAAGTTCCTCTTTCAGCTTTTTCAAGCCCTCCTTAGTATAATATTTTACTTCTGACATAGAACTTGTATTGGTATTTGAAAAGAATGAAAGACCCTTAAGTAAAGGGCCTTCCATATATGAAAAAAATTAAAAGTCCGGATTTAAACCAGTGGCTTAAAATACCACGCGTGCTCCAATGCTGTGTGTCCCTGAGAAAGGATCTGTTGCTCTGTATGAATAGTCAATATCAATAGAGGATCCTTTTTCCTTATTGGTGGGGATAGAAACAGTTAAACCTGCGCTGGGACCTGTAAAGACGTTGGTCCTGTCCGCTTTTTTGGTGATACCATCTTCATAAGTATAGCCAACACGGAGCATCAGGTATGTTTTGAGAGCATATTCCAAACCTCCAATAAACTGATCTTTCCCGAAGGAGTTTGACCTGAAATTTATGGCAATGGTTATTCTGTTCCAATCGCCGATATAGAAATCATAAGCTGCCCCGATATCCAATGCTGTTGGGAGCTCAAAGGATTCAGATGGCATGTTCATGGAGAAAGCATTCTCCTGTTCTGCGAGGAATGCTGTTTGCAGCAATCCATCACCTGAGAACTTCATCCGGGGCCCAATATTCTTAAGGGATATACCAAACTTGATCTGATCCATTTCCCCGCTCACATATTGAATACCGGCATCAATGGCAATCCCCTGTGCGTTTGCATCAGCAATCGACTCAGAAATTATCTTGACGGTGATACCACCATATATGCTGTTTGAGAAAGCTTTGGCATAAGCGATAGAAATATTCATGAGGTTTGGCTTGTACACACCTCTGCCTCCTTCCGGTGAATTTGGGGTTGTCACTTCGATTTCCCCAAAATTCATTGAGACCACATTCAACCCGATCACCCCTGCATCGCCGATTCGCTGCGAAAATCCAAATGCAAACATGCTAATATCGGTACCTTTAAGGTAGGTGGTGTGAGAAAACACCAGTTCGGTTCTGTTGGTGAAGGCTAAACCTGCAACATTAATGAACATGGATTCAAGTCCATTAACATTCGCGGTTGATACATTGCCCCAACCCGAACTTCTCGCCCAGGGATTGATTAACAACTCTGTGGCACCAGCCTGTCCCGAACGGTCTTTATTTCCTGCATACAGGCTACTATCCGGAATGATTAACATGCCGATTATGACGAGTGTAATTAAGTATTTATAAAAACTCTTCATACTTACTATATTTAGTGTTATTAATATCATTTTCTCAAACATGCATTAAAAAGTATTCAAATCCGGTGGACGCAAGATCCCGAACCATTTAAGCACTTTTTCACCAACATTTGTATTAACATGTACTATGTAAATACCTCCTGCAATCGGAATACCGGCAAAGTTTTTAAGATCCCAGTCAACAAAGGTTTCTTCTGAGTCTTTGGTCAGCTGGCGGACAAGCGTCCCATTCACATTGTAAATTGTAATAGTGGCCTGCTGAGGCAGATTGGTGATCTTGATCCTGTTATCAAGTGCATTATTCTCATAACTACTATATGCATAGTATGGATTAGGCACGATGTTGATAAGATCAAGGTCAGATTCAGCTTTGGTTGCGCTATACTGTGTTGTAGCAACACCCTCAGTTTTGAAAGTATAAGTAGGCCAGTTATGGTTAGTAGAATCCGTACTTACATATTCGTCGGCCGGTGGTGTTGAGAAGTACCTGCGGTAAGGCTTCGACATTCTTATACTCAGTGTCCAGTCATTGTTCTCCGGCAGCCATGTCCGTCCTTCGATGGAAAGAGGCATACCAACCCACATCATGGTTGAGTAAATAATTGGCTCATAAACAGCAGGCGGTGGAGGTGCAGGCTGTAAGGTGTCATAAATATGCGGTGCTTTTAACAGATAAGCACAAGCATCATAGGCCGGGAATTCATACCTAAGGGTAACACTGGTTGTTGGGTATACCTTGGTGGTATGATTCATGATATAAACGTAGTGCATTCCCCCAAACAGCGGATTTCCGAAGAAGCTAAATTGATTTGGGGTTGGGTTGAACAACATATCACGGCCGTTTTCGCCAACCAGGAATGAGTTTTCTCCGAACACAACATTCAGCCTTTCGCCTGTTTCGATGTTGATGGCATATCCCGGGAACCAGCCAAATCCGGTTTCTGAAATATAGTTGGGATCGTTGGGATCGGTGCTTGCACCACTTCCTTCAGGAGCAGGATTTCCGTCTTTATCAACGGATTGTGCTGCTCTGAGGTCGAAGCGGTCAACACCGCCTTCTGTAAGAGTATTGTCGGCACACATTTCAAGGATCATCGAACGAGACCACTTTGATTTGTCAGCAGTAAGCACAATGTCAACACTTGCTATGTCTCCCATCGGGCTCTGGGTCTTAGAAAGACTGTTAAATGCCGGTCCCGCATCACTTTGGTCATCATGGGCAACCATGACATAAGGTGACCATGTACCCAGTGCAATCTTTTCAAATGCGGCATCAGGGTCAAATGCATTTGGCATGTTCCAGTCATTGAATTTGGAGTTTCCCTGATCCTGATATGTACCGGAACGGATCCAGTTGGCAGGACTTGACGGAAGGTCTGTGTCCTCTACGCCACTAACCCACCTTAGAGTACTATCACCATAGGAAGTAGAAGATGTAATCAGGCCGTTATTCGCTGAAATACTGTCACCCGGATAACCAGGTTGGTTAATTTGTACAGAAAGGCCAAGGTCGAGGAATAATTGCTCGTAATTGTAAATGATATCTTTATCAGCAGTGTACACTTCACCGGATACGATATTGGTGAGTTGCCACATTGCTGAGTCGATCTTGATAGTATCACTACCTTTATAAACCACGTCGGTGAACTCAAGTTTGTACTCTGCATTGATCACATTCAGCGGATCGATCACTTTAACATTGAGTGGTCCCTGGCCATATTTATAGACTGCTTCATAAGCGATAGGGTAGTCCGGCCCACCCATTACATTCAATGAATCGGCAGCAGGCTTATTCATGATCTCAGCAATAGTTTCTTCTGTAAGATCGATGATCATACCACCATTGCCATTACCTTCAATCCTGGTAATTTGAGGCCCTTCGCCGTATTCAGAATTCAGAATGGTACCATTAACAGTTGGATGAGGAATAGCAGTGTATGTTTTGATATTCAAACGGCCGGCAAGATAAGTCTTCTTCTGTCCAAGCAAGCCATTCAACACGGCAGGCTCCTGGCTGTAAGGCATGTATTCATTGTATGAATATGCAATTACAGTGTAATAGTATTGTTTGAAGTTGGTAAGCTGACGGTTTGTAGTACCAAATTTATCTTCAGTGATCTTAAAGGAATGAACGATTCCATTATCACCGCCTTCAACCTCCATTACAGGAATGTTGCCTCCGATGGCTTTGTCGAAATAGTAGTTGACAAGGTCGGTTACGCCATTCTTAATATCATATTGCGCAATAAGCCTGACCTGATCCGCATCGTTTCTACTTTCAAGTGTTACGGTTGCGTTGGCAAGCTGATAGATCTGGTATCCTTCAAAAGCATATATTGAGTCGGACCGTTCACCTGTTTCAGTGCCCGGGAGAGGCTGGGTGATGGTATTGTCATACTCAGCATATTCTTCCAGATAGTTATTTGATGTTTTAGAATTAGAGATATAAATAATAAGTTCTTTGTTCAGCTCAACGATGCTTAAGTCCGGAGCAGTTGGCCCGTCAAGCACCTTGAAGCAGTTATCAAAAAGCTTCTGGCATTTATCATCAACAGTACGCAGCAGTTCAACAGATGCCCAGGGGCCACCTGATGTAGCACGTGCCCACGGAATACCAACGGTAATGTAATTTACGGCACCGGGTTCGAGTGTAAAAGGACCGGCTGACTGCATAAAACGCCTGTCGTAAGGGTTGTTGTCAGCAGATTCTTCATTCCAGTAAACACCGTTCTGATTATATCCGCCATTAGGTGGAGTCCCTTGTGTACCCCAGTTACAGGGGTCGGAATCGTCAGGGAACATAAAGTCACATTCAGGACCAACAGCACCTGAATTAAAGTGAGCATTTCCACCATAGAGCATATGGGTATTATCTTTCCAGAATCCTCTGAGGTAGTTGTAATACTCAGGTGCAATGCTTGGGTCACCCTGCGGGCCACCGGAGTTGTTATGATAAACGAAACGGCGCATCCCGAAACGTTCATCATCTACGATAAGGTTTCCAAAGTTAACACCATTGATGGCCATCGGATCCCATTCGAACGGGGAATTCAGGATGGAGCAATCACCTGTAAATGCAGGGTTGTCGCGACCGTCAGGATCAATGTAAGGACCCTGGAAGAAGTCAACACCAATAGCAGGTGGCTGGTCGCCATATGCTTCGGGCTCTCCCGAACCATCAACGGAAACACCATTGTAGCAATAACCAAGTCCCCTATCTACGTCACAACCAACATAGTCGTCCCATGCATAACCCAGGTCAGTATCAACCCAGGGGCTGAAATATGTATTTGTAAGGGTAAATGTGGAGCGGTTGATGATCTCGTAGGTGTAGAATGTCATATTGTTGATCTCATCATTGGTGGCAAAGGCAAAAGCCTGTGCACGGATCTCCAAACCAATGGAGGCTCCCTGTGTTTCAGAATGGAAATTACCTTTGTCATTGAATATCCACCATAAAGTCTGGTCACCTTTCAGTACCTGGTCAACAAGGATACTACCCGAGACTGTGCCCATGAGTGATTCCTCCATGGTTACCTGGGGAGTATAATTCGGGTCACCGGCAAAATTAAGCGGGCAGAGTTCATTAGTAATGTCATAATAGGGATAATCACCCTGGTCGGGGTTATAATCTCCATCGCCATCCGTATCGAAGAAAGGAGCAAGGTAATAGCTTTGGTTTTTAGCAACATCTCCATGTGCAGGATAGTCACGAATCGACGGCGGGATGCTGTAGTCCGGATATTCCAACGCCCTGTTACTGCTGGTCCACCATGCGAGGTATTCATTTATCTCAGCACGGGTTATCATGTAATGTTGATCAAATTTGGCGCAGGTAGACTCATCAACAGAGGCTGTTCCATCGATAGTCAGTGGGCCGGGCCAGTAGTCATTACCTGACTGACGATACCTGACAGCAGCAAGTTTCAACTGGTTATTGATATCAAGTCCCCCGATCCATAGTGATCCGGAAAACAAGGATGTGGCTGTTCCGGCTTTAGGAATAAAGTACTGGGCTCCGATACCACCCGGGAGGTCCCACCACATGTCACCACCGGTATTGATCCTCGCGCGGGCATTATTAATATCAAGGAATCGAAAGCTTGATGCCGCAGCACAACCGGCAGTAGTTTCCTTTATGGTCTGCGAACTTTTTCCATCTCCCTTATATTCCTCAGCATATGCACCCTGAACCAGCGTTATGCAGAGTATAGCAATAAATAAATGGCGAAATATATTTTTCATGGTTGCTGTATTATTTTTAGTTTTCATTTTTAAGGCGTTCATCCTGCTTATCTCTCGCTTAGAAGTTAAATATCACACCAAAATGGATCGTCCTGGGACTACTGTAATGCCATGGACGGTCGACGAAGATCGCGTAAAGATCACGATATGATTGTGGATCGAGCTGCTCATTGATCTCACGTTGCCATTCAGGCGCAGCAAGGTAGCCATCATCATCAGGGTTCCCGGTAGCCGGGTACACTTGTATGACATTTTGAGTGTTCAGAACGTTATTGATGGAGAAATATATATTCAGGTTTCCTAGTCTTGGGTTGTCGCCTTTGCCCATGGTAAGCGGAATGTCTTTGTCAATACGGATATCCATACGGAACTGCCATGGCAGGCGGGATCCGAAGTAAGTACCCTGAAGAAGCCTTGTTCCACCACTGAGCTGGCTATATATATTACGTGACCTGGTATATGGTGTACCCGATCCACCGGTAAGTGTCATTGACAGCCCATAATTGTTCAGAAGCTGTAAAGGGGCTTTGCCTTTCTTATCACGATTGATGGTAGGACCTTGATATTTAGTTCCTCTGCCATATCTGTAGTCTAAGAATACATTAAAACTGTGACGACGGTCCCATGCAAGCGGGAAGGTCGTTCTCAGATTCGGCAAACCGGAAGAAACAAGCGCAGCGGCAGTTGTTGTACTGGAACCTGTTCCATTTGCAAACTGCAAAGTATAATAAGCGCTGATCCTGGCATTGTTTGTCCTCCTGAGGTCATATTGGATAGTCATCCCTTTAACAGTACCGAAGTCAATGTTATTATAAGATGTATAATCTTTCGGATATGCACCGTTAAAGCGATAGATCTGAATCATATCCCTCATTTCCCTGTAGAAAGCTACAAACTTCAAGGATGAAGTAGGTGAAAGTTTCTGCTGGAAACCAAGCTCGTAGTCGATGGTTTTTGAAGGTTTCAGGTTGGGATTGTTAATAGTTCCTCCAATATTATCAAAGTAATAATATACCCTTGGATCAGAAAAGTAGTTTGATGTAGGACGCTGTGTCAGCACATCGTAATGCGCAAAGAACAGGGCAACATCGGAGATCGGAAATGAGAAGGAGATCCTGGGCATTACATTGATCTGTGGATTATAATCCTCAAATGATTGCATAGGTGGTTTTGTGAGGCTTGCATCGACCAGGTAGGGTGAAACACCTGAACCCACATTCAATATATTGGGGTCCTGGATCTCTGTACCCTCGGCATTATACCATGTGTTCTCATCACGGTACCCTGTGATCCTTGTGGGGTTGTTTACATTGTCAACATAAACAATGTAGTCAGAACCCATATTGCTTGGATGTTCAGCTGCTTGTCCACCAACACTCAAAACCTCGTTCACGGACCTGGCCGGGTACAGAAGGTATGGATCTTTCAGCACCATCTGGTTAGCATCAAAGCGGTCAACACGTATACCTATGTTGAAGATCAGATCTTTGAAAGTAAATTTATCCTGGATAAATCCTGCCATGTAAATAGGTTCGGCAGCGGCTATGGTACGTGTATAGTTACCATCATCATCCGTTTCAGTGAAGAAATCCTCAAAGCTGGGCTTACTCTTCAATTTGTTACCTTCATAATCATAACCGATGGCGGTAACATACCAGTTGCCATCATTGAGAAGTTCATCCGGACTGAACATGCCTATGTCGAATAGTTCTTCTCCAACGGATATTGTATGTGATACGTTGTTCTCGTCGAAATATTGAATACTGTTTGAATTATAATCGTATGACTGGATGATGATGAAATCAGTTCCATCAACGCTAAGTCCAAGCCTTTTTCTCAGGTTCATGTCGAAAACACGCTGTGAGGCGGCATCATATCTTCTTTTGTATTCGATTGTATCCTGAAATACACCATCTCTGTAAATAAACTCAGGATTGTCAACATCGAGTTCCTGGATATGGAAGTTAGTCAATCCGTCCATTAAAGTCCACAAGCCTGTTGGACCCACAGAATAGTTGCGGTTCTGGCGTTGCTCATACTGGATGCCAAACTTAAATTCATGGTTACCGATATCCATAGAACCTGTGGCATTTACACTGATCTGTGAATTGTCGTACTCACGGTATCCTGTCTGGTTAGCTCCCGGAAGGGCAAACATACCATATACTCCCGGAGGGCCCTGGCCATTAAGAAGGCCTCCGCCTAACTGTACCTGGTCGGCATTTTCCCAGTTACCTTCCGGATTGGGATACAATGAATAATATGTAGAGGTGAAGTTACTGACATAAGGGTTCTCGCTGCCCGGTGTAAATGTATATAATGTGTCATAGATGTTATCCATGATATACACATTATTATAATATTGTCCACCGATAGTATCAGATCCCAATGTATAGTTTTTGGCAAAGTGAGAGTTGAATGAACCAAGGTGTCCATATTTGAATACATCGTTTTTATGATCAGGATCGTGAGTTGATCCGCTGACACTCTGATAATCCGCCTGGATAGAATAATAAACGTTTTTGACAAGTGAATTCTTTTCAGGATCATTCGGAAAACGCTGGGTAAAGCGGCCGAACACCCTCCAGGTCTGGTTGTTATAGAGAGCATTTTTATCATAGTTGAACATCGAACTTCCGTAGTTAGAGGCATTGCCCTTGTTGTAGTTGTACTGACCACCGAAAGTAAGGTTCACGGTAGGCCCTGTTCGTACATCAATCTTACCGGAAAGGTTGATATTATACCTTGATGTGTTTGATGTTGTCTTTATCTTTTCCAGGTCGCTCATCCTGGTATATTCACCATTGACAAAGGTACCTCCTGATTCCAGTCCGGAAACCCTCAACGGATTTTGCTGCAGGTATGAGATATATTCATCTGTACCTCTATACATGTCTCCGGAATAAGGCCTTCCATCCTGGCGGTGGGTAAAATCAGCACCGATAAAATAACCCAGCAGGGATTGTCCTTTTTTACCCGTCTCAGCAGATTTTCTTCTGAAGATAGGCCCGTTAAGGTTGATACCGACACGGTTGTACCCGAAAGGATCAAGAAATTCCGATGTTTCGAGTTCAATCCCGGCACCAAATATCCTGGACGGCCCTCTTGTGGTAACCTCAACAACACCACCGGTAGCATCACCGTACTGTGCCGGCAGACCACCGAGGATCACCGACTGCTGTGCAATGGCTGATTGTGGTAGTGAGAGTGAGCCAATCACTGGCATACCATCAATATAATAGCGTGTGTTAGCTGTACGCGCCCCACGGATACTTCCGGCTTCGCCATCTCTGGAGAAAACCCCGCCAATGGTTGCCGCAATGGAACCAACAGAACGGTTCGGCATCTTCTGGATCTCTTCCTGGGTGACAGTACCGCCGCTAACGGTTTTATCCTTATCGATCAGCGGGACTATATAGTCGATAATCTCGACCTCTTTAAGTCCAATCGCGGCTGAAGTCATTTCGATATCAAAGAAGCGGGTTTGGTTAGCATTGATCTGAACCCCTCTTATGAGTACTTCATTGTACCCGATGAAAGTGGCCTTGACATCGTATTTGCCCGGAGGGATTGGCTTGATAACATATTTCCCGTTAATGTCGGAAGAAGCTCCACCTTCCTGGGAGCCACCAACTTCGAGTACAATATTGACAAAAGGAAGTTCTTCCTTGGTTTCTTTGTCAATCACCTTTCCCTGCAGCGTACCGGAAGTTTGGGGGAATACCACCAGACTGGTAGCCAGTACAATACCAATAGTTAGAAGTAAATTTCTTAACATACCATGATAATTTTATGTTAGATAAACACTGTGCAATGAGTTCGTAAAGTTAATGAATAAAAAATTTAATATGCAAATATTATTAACTCTACATTAAAAAATAATTAACATTCCCTTAACAATCTGCTAAATATAAGGACGTTCGAGGATTGCTGAATAAATAATCGCTTTCCGAAGGTCAATTCTAGCAGCTTTATGTTGTTTTTCAGTTGTTTCTTTCATGATATCAACAAAAGATATCCGGCCCAGGGAACTCATTCCTTCACTTTCCAATGCCTCAAGTCCTTTACTATGACCTGCATATTCGCTCTGGAATGATCCGGAAAGAGGCTTGTCTTCAATTTCTGTAAGCATGGGTTCATCGTATTCGTATTCCACAAGCTCGGGCTCAGGAACCTGGACTTGCTGTCCTTCAAGCAATTGTTCGAGCAGCGACTTTGTCCTGGAGACGGCAGTTTCTTCTTCAGGTACAGATGAGGCCTGGCTTTGAGGCCGGGCTTTTTGTTTCTTTTTCTGGCTTGCCTTGTATATGCTGGCACCAAGCCAGATAACACCTATCAAAATGTAAATAAACTCTTCCATGCGTTGGTTTGGTTTTTGGCTATGCTAGTGTAAAAATATTAAAAAATTTAAAATATCAAAGAGAAAATCAGTTTTCGGTTGACATAAATCAGTTAACGGTTGGTGCAAATAAGTAACACGGGGATGAACCAATGCATCAATTTTACATTATTTTACCGCCTGTTATAAGTGCGTGATGACCTCAATGATCTTTTCGCGCTTTCGCCTGGAAACAGGGATTCTGCTACCATCGGTCATCTCAATATATCCTCCGTCGTACTTCAAGAACCCCTTGATGAATTTTACATTCACCAGGTGGGATTTATGCGGACGTATGAAATTATGATCGCTGAGCAACTGCTCATTCTCTTTCAGTGTTTTGGATACCAGGATCTTTTTGCCGTCGGACAGGAAAAAGTTTGTATAATAATTATCGCTTTCACATCTGATGATATGATCGGTTTCAATGATGTGGATCTTCTCGGATGTTGAAAGTATGATCTTATGCGGATCGGCATCCCTCGCTTTGATGTTATCTAAAAGTACCTGTATGTTCTGATTCATCTTTTGATCGCTGAGCTTGGTTTCAACCTTTTTCAATGCCCTGACCAGCTCTTCCGGATCGATAGGCTTGAGAAGGTAGTCAAGGGCGCTGTATTTTATGGCTTTGATAGCAAACTGATCGAAAGCTGTTGTGAAAATGATCTCGAAATTGATCTCATCAAGTTCTTCCAGCATCCTGAAACCGCTGCCATCAGGCATCTGAATATCGAGAAAAACCACATCAGGATTATGTTCCCTGATCTCCTTCAGGCCACCGCGATAACTGTCTGTTTCTGCAACAATCTCCACGTTTTTACAATAGCGGTCGAGCATTCCGCGCAAAGTTTCCCGGGAGTGTCTTTCATCCTCAACGATAATACCTCTGATCATGTGCAAGTAGTTTATGTAAATAACGGGCTGATAATCCAGTAAAGTTATAATTAGTTTCTGAGAGCAGCAAACATTAGCTCCGGAAAACCTTAAGGGCTTGTTAATCGTCGAAATAAAGGATATTGATTTCAACCCTGGTGCCGCCTGGCATGTTGCTGTCATTATACAGGTCGGTTACCTGAACTGAAAACTTTTCTTTGTTTTGTTTATTTAGGATCTCCAGTCTTTCCCTTGTGATGAGCATCCCCCTTGATCTTCTTATAATTCCTGATGCATCCCTTATCTCCTGCGCCTTTTTACGGCCGATCCCATTGTCTTCGATCGTACAGAAGATAAAGTTTTTCTGTAGTTGGAGGGAAATCTTAATATGGCCCTGGTCAGGGCTGTGCACCAGCCCGTGGATAATTGCATTTTCAACAAAGGGCTGAATGATCATGGGTGGGATCTCCATGAATTCCTGGTCTATGTTGTTATCTATCTCCAGCTCATAATCAAACTTATTGTCGAAGCGCAAGCGTTCAATATCTATATAGTGCTTTAAAGCCGTCAACTCATCCTTGACAGGGATGCTGGATTCCCTTGAATTGGAAAGTATCAGGCGCATCAATTGCGAAAACTTGGAAAGATAATGAATGGCTTTATCGGTGTTGCTGGCGATTACAAAGCTCTGAATAGCGTTGAGGGAATTAAAGATGAAGTGAGGGTTCATCTGAAGCTGAAGGGCCTTCTGCTGAATGTCGAAAAGTTCCTTTTCAATGGCCAGGACTTTTTTCTCCACTTCGTGTTTTCTTTTCATCGTACGGATCCTCCAATAAATAAATGACCAGAGCAGGGCGAAGATGAGTGCGCCGAAAATCCCTCTGAAGATCAAGGTGTCCCACCAGGGTGGACGAATAATAATATGCAGGGAGATGCCGGCTTCATTCCAGATACCGTCATTGTTCGAGCCCTTAACACGGAAGGTATATGAACCCGGGGAAACCCGGGTATACTCCGCTCTGCGGCGCCCGGCGTCACGGTAATTCCATTCTTCATCATATTCGTCAAGGATATAGGCATATTTATTTTTCGCAGGGTTTGTGTAATCCAGTGCCGAGAATTCGATGGAGAAGAAGTTGTCATCATGATTCAGGCGAATGGTATCACCATCACAGAATTCTCTCTCTACGGCTTCATTAAGCTTCTTAAATGAAGTGATCACTATGCGTGGAGCTTGCTCATTGAGTGCGATCTCTTCCGGGATAAAACTGTTAAATCCGTCCATCCCCCCGAAAAACATTTCCCCGTCACCGGCATGAAACCAGGCACCGCCATTGAACTCATTTCCCTGCAGGCCATCATTTATGTCATAATTTATAAATTCACCGGTGGCGGGATTGAATTTTGACATGCCCCAATTGGTGGTTAGCCAGAGGTTTCCGTTTTTATCTTCAAGAGTGATATAAACCACATTATTCGGTAATCCGTCTTGCTCATCATAATAAGTGAATATTTCATTTGCGGGATCAAAGTGGTTCAGCCCGCCACCCATGGTTCCGATCCAGAAGTTGCCCTTGCTGTCTTCGTAAATGCCATATACCGCATTTGAGCTGATACTTTTTGTGTCATCCGGATCTGAAACATATGAAGTAAATTCATCCTTCACCGGATCGTAGCTGTTAAGGCCATTGTCGGTGCCAAACCAAAGTTTATTTTGTTTGTCTTCATAGATTATCCAGACCTGGTCGCTGGATATACTTTTTGGGTCCCCTGGCTTGTGCACCCATGACCTGATAGTGGCAGAATCCGGATGGAAGGCATTGAGCCCCCTGGTTGAACCAACCCAAATATACCCCTTATGATCTTCCGTGACCCAGAGTAAATTATTGCTATTCAGCGAAATTGGATTATCCGGCGAAGCTGAATAACTTGTATACATTCCGGTAGATGGCACATACCTGTACAAACCATCACTGCTGGTGGCAAACCAGAAATTTCCCCGGTGGTCCTTGTGAAGTGATCGGATCCTTACATCTGCAAGGTCTGTATAAGGATCGATCATATGGTGCAGGCGGCTGTATCTGTCGTTTTTCCTGTCGAAAATATTCACACCCTTGCCGGTACTTAGCCAGATGAGGCCTTCTTCATCCTTAAATATACTGTGGATCACATTGCTGCTTAAAGAATGTGGGTCATCCGGGTCCCTGCGGTAATAATTGAATTTACTTAATCCCAGCTGGACTTTATTCACTCCTTTGTAGGTTCCGATCCAAACAGACCCCTGGTCATCTTCGAAAATGCAATTCACATCATCATTGCTTATGCTCGTGCTTTTTCCCGAGTGGCTGTAATGAATAAACTCTTGCTTTTCCCGATCAAAGATGTTCAGCTTATCATTTGTCCCTATCCAAAAAGTGCCACGTGAGTCCTCTATTATAGCCTTAACCGCATTATTGCTTAAGCTGGATGGATCCTGATGGCTGTGATAAAAACGTTTGAAGCCTGTATGCTCGCCAAGGAAGAGGTTTAAGCCGTCTTGAGTGCCAATCCACAGATTCCCATAGTTATCCTCATAAATCTCATTGACCTGATCGCTGCTGATGCTGTTTTTATCTTCCGGGTTATGAAAAAAGGGAGTAAAAAACTTTGTGGAATCATCGAATTTAAATAATCCGAACCTTGTAGCGATCCATAGAAATCCATTCCGGTCCTGAATTACCTTGTTGATCCAGTTGGTTCTGATGCTGTCGACACCTGTAATGTTAAAGCTGGTACGCGTATAAACCTGATTGAACTTGTCATATCTGTTCAATCCCTGGACTGTGCTGATCCATAGATATCCGCTACGGTCCTGGTAAAGATGATTGATAGTGTTGTCGCTGAGACTATTGCTTTCTCCGGGGATATTTTTGATGACAGTAAAACTTTTTGTAGACCTGTCGAAGCGGTTTAAGCCATCCTGTGTCCCGACCCAGATTATTCCCTCCTCATCTTCCAGCAGTGTATTAATTGTCGGGTTGCTCATCCCGTCATGCTTGTTAAAAATTCTGAAATCATAACCATCATATTGGTTGAGACCGTCCCAGGTGCCAAACCACATATAGCCTTCCCTGTCCTGAATAATGGTGTTTACCATATTCTGACTTAAGCCTTTAACCCTCTTAATGTTTTCAGTTTTAATGCTCTCAAAGCTGACTGCCTGGAGTTCCTGCGTCCTGCTCTGAGGGCTGCACAACAGCAACAGGATGGGTAATACGATGAATAAGCGATATGTATGATTAATTTCCATAACAGGATTTGGACCTTTTTCTTTTGAAATTGCGCCGTTTATTAAGCTTTTTTGCGCGCTTTTTAGAGTTTTTTATCATCGCCTGGGTTTCAAGCGGCTGGATATTGTAATGGTGTTTGTGAAAATCATTAACGAGCTTTTCATTCTCTTTCTTCATCCGCTTCTCCGACTTGTATGCCGTTCGCTGTGCCCTTGTCATATCCGAACGGCATGATAAAAACATGCTCGCTGCTGACAGGATGATGATAATGAAGATGACCTTATTTCTCATTTTGATATTGCGGGAAATAGACCACTAAGTTAGCATTTTGCAATGAATGCCTGCATGTCATAAGCAAAAGAGGAAATATTATTGCTACTTTTGCGTTGGCAAATATCAAGGCTTACAAGTAATTATGTCATACAAAAGATTTTTCCCGCTTGTTTTGCTCTTTCTTATCCTGGCAGGATCTGTTTTCCATGCCTGTAAAAAAGGAGAAGACCCGAATAGCAATATTCCATATGCTTATATAAATGTGGTGATCAATCCCAATTCCACTATGTACCAGGAATTGAATATTGTAGGTGGATGGATGTATTATCCTTATGTGGATCCTCCCAGCAGGGGACTCATCATCTACCGGATGACCCAGGATGATTTTTTGGCTTATGAACGCACTCCGCCGATCAATTCTGACCTTTGCTGTGATCCGGAAACCCTTCTTTGCACCCGTCTGATCGTGGACGATTACTACCCGTTTGTACATGATACTTGTTCGGATTTTTCATTTCAGATACTTGATGGATCCCCGATCGAACCTGCAACGATTCCGCTTAAGCAATACCAGACCCATTACGATGGCTTAAACCTTTATATAACCAATTAGGCTTTTCATCCTCAGGAAAACAAATGATGCCTGATAACAGAATTAAAAATGCTCGCTGGCTGCTTGCCGGAATTCTACTGATTACTCTTCTGGCATACCTCCCTTCCCTGAACAACGGCTTCACAAACTGGGATGATCCGGAACAGGTGGTAGAAAACCGGGATATTCAGGAATTGTCCTTTTCCAATACCTCCGGCATCTTCAGTACATTTTATATTGGGATGTATCAGCCCGTGACCACCCAGGTTTATGGTGTCGTTTACAGCATTTTCGGGGCCGATGCCCGGGCGTTTCATTCAGTCTCTCTTTTGTTACACCTGCTGAATGTCATACTGGTATTTTTACTTGTCAGGAACTTTAGCAGGCGCGATTCCCTTGCACTCATTACTGCGGCACTCTTTGCCTTGAATCCGATGCAGACAGAATCAGTGGCGTGGATATCGGCGATGAGCAATTTATTGTACACCACTTTTTATTTAGCCGGGCTTATTACCTATATCGACTATGTTCGCCGGAAGCAGACGAAAAACCTGCTTTTTACATTGCTGTTTTTTATGCTTTCGCTACTGTCGAAACCTGCAGCTGTTACCTTTCCCATAGTGATCTTTTTGGCTGATCTGTATTTCAGGAG
>JAGLEK010000309.1 GCA_023145125.1 Bacteroidales bacterium
AGTGCCGAGTGCCGAGTGATGAGTGCCGGGTGTAAAATTATATTGAATATTGAATATTGTATAATGTATATTGTAAATAAAAAAGCCCCGCAATTTGCAGGGCTTGAGTATTATATGTTTTCGAATTACTTCTTATCATCGGGTGGCACTTCTTCGAAGTCGACATCGGTGACTTCCTCGTCACCGCCACCGGCATTCGGATCACCTCCCGGTGTTTCCTGTCCGGCTTGCTGTTCTCCACCGGGCTGTTCAGTATTCTGATACATCTCGGAGCTGGCAGCCTGCCACATGGCATTCATCTTTTCCAGTGCGGCATCTATGGCTTCGACGTCCTGGTTCTTGTGTGCCTCTTTCAGCTCTATCAGTGCGCCTTCGATCTCTGCCTTCTTATCGGCCGGGAGTTTGTCGCCATATTCTTTGAGCTGTTTTTCGGTCTGGAAGATCATTGCATCTGCACTGTTTAGCTTATCCACCTTTTCTTTGGCTTTTTGATCTTCATCGGCATTGGCCTCGGCTTCCTGCTTCATCTTGCTGATCTCATCTTCGCTAAGTCCGGAAGAGGCTTCAATGCGGATCTGCTGTGATTTGCCTGTTCCCTTATCCTTGGCCGATACATTAAGGATACCATTTGCATCAATATCGAATGTTACCTCAACCTGGGGCACTCCCCTGGGTGCAGGTGGGATCCCATCGAGATGGAACCTTCCGATGCTCTTGTTTCCGGCAGCCATAGGCCTCTCTCCCTGAAGTACATGGATTTCAACAGAAGGCTGGTTGTCAGCGGCAGTTGAAAATGTTTCTGACTTCTTGGTAGGGATTGTCGTATTCGATTCGATCAGTTTGGTCATCACGCTACCGAGTGTTTCGATACCCAATGAAAGCGGGGTTACATCAAGGAGTAATACATCCTTTACCTCACCGGTGAGCACGCCACCCTGGATGGCGGCACCTACGGCAACAACTTCATCGGCATTCACGCCTTTGGAGGACTCTTTACCAAAGAAATCATTTACCACTTTCTGGATTGCAGGAATACGTGTTGAGCCTCCAACGAGAATTATGTCGTCGATATCGGAAGCCTTTAATCCTGCATCTTTCAGTGCAAGCTTACATGGTTCGATGGTAGCCTGGATATATTTATCGCAAAGCTGCTCGAACTTAGACCTGCTGAGTTTCCTGACAAGGTGTTTCGGGATACCATCAACGGGCATGATGTAAGGCAGGTTGATCTCAGTTTCAGTGGAACTTGAGAGCTCGATCTTTGCCTTTTCAGCTGCTTCTTTGAGCCTCTGCATGGCAACAGGGTCCTTGTGAAGGTCGATGCCTTCATCTTTTTTGAATTCTTCAGCGAGCCATTGGATGATGGCATCATCAAAATCATCACCGCCAAGGTGTGTGTTCCCATTAGTGGATTTTACTTCAAACACTCCATCACCGAGTTCGAGGATAGAAATGTCGAATGTTCCTCCACCGAGGTCAAATACAGCAACCTTTACGTCGGTGGCTTTTTTATCAAGGCCATAGGCCAGGGCTGCAGCTGTTGGTTCATTAATGATTCTGCGTACCTGCAGTCCGGCAATTTCACCGGCTTCCTTGGTAGCCTGACGTTGCGAATCGCTAAAATAAGCCGGTACAGTTATAACAGCTTCTGTAACATCCTGTCCCAGGTAATCTTCAGCAGTCTTCTTCATTTTTTGAAGAATTATGGCTGAGATCTCCTGTGGAGTATATTTTCTGTCATCAATCTGTACTCGTGGTGTATTATTATCACCTTTTACAACTTTATAGGGTACACGCTTAATTTCGGTTGAAACCCTGTCGAAAGTTTCTCCCATAAAACGTTTGATACTATATACTGTTTTTTCCGGATTGGTGATGGCCTGCCTTTTGGCGGGATCACCAACTTTACGTTCTCCATTCTCTGTAAATGCTACAATGGATGGTGTAGTCCTGCGTCCTTCACTGTTTGGAATAACAACAGGCTCGTTACCTTCCATTACGGCAACACAAGAATTGGTAGTTCCTAAGTCTATTCCAATTATTTTTCCCATTTGTTAATATATTTTTTGTTTTACATTTTGTTTTCTGATTGCACTATGTCAATGATTGTGCCAATGGGGAATATGACAGAAAAAGCGAAGTTTTCCTTCATCTTTGTGACAAAAAGGCAGAAAAGCAATGTAAATCGTTAATGAGGACTTGACACTCGTGTGTGTCCTGCATCATTGAACCGGGATGAGAAAGGGAATTGAGTTCCTAGTACCGGAATTTCAGCCAGCCATAACTTTCTTTGATATAGGCTACCGTTACATCATTGAGTTTTTTCGGTTTAATGGCAGTAGCCCTGGAGGAAAAAATGCCAATTCCATTATTGATATTAGTATAAGCAGGCCGGTCCTGAATAATGCTGTTGGAAGGTTCGTTAACCTCCATATAGGTATTCAGTTCCTTGCCTCCGGCTTCAACAATGTATTGTAAGGTGCTGGTGAAGCGATCAGTGACCTTAGCCTCTTTTGCAGCATCTTCATAAGGGACAAAGGCAGTAAGTGCTGCATAAAATGTGCTGCCGGTATAGTAAGATTCTACCTCCAGGCCAATAAGGGATTTCTTTGTATCCTTATGCCAGTCGAAGAAGCGGAACACAGTATCTGCTGATCCTTCCATAAGCTCTTTGTAATGGAAGCGGATTGTAAGGTCGTAGCGTGGAGCCTCCTCCTTACGGTTCCAGATCACAGCTTTAGGGTCTGCGTTATCGTTAATGCCTATTTTTTTGGCAAAACCCGGGGATGTTATATCCGTAAACACGAACTGAAAGGTGGCAGCGTCGGCAGTTATTTCCGTTTCCTTATAAAGGATACGAAGTATATACTTTTTATCTGTTTCAGGCTGGAAGGCACTATAATAAATTATCTGGTTTGGGTTATAAAACACACCCTCCTCTTTATTGGTGATGGTAATTGTATCAAAGTAGGCAATATCCTGCGGGTCGTCTTCAGGCCATATCCTGACATCCAGTTTTTCAATAAATTCGCTGGAATCAGGGATTTTCGCCATGATCAGGGCATTTTCGGAGCCCAGAAAGGCTTTGTTTATTTTCAGGTAGGTAGTATCCTCATAGGGATCGAGAAGCCCGTAAACAACCGTGATTTGCTGGTAATCGGCATTTATATCAACATCAGTGCTGCATCTGTTAAAAAGCATCAGTCCTGTAAAGGTGAGCAGTAGTAATGAGAGTTTCTTCATTTAGTGCAATTTGAGGATGACAAAAGTACGTAAAAAAATCAATATGACTTGAACGGACAGGAAATTTAAACCATGTCAGCAAGGCTGGTTTTCAGCATCAAACAGGCTGTGTATAAATTTCTTCATACCTTTGCTGCATAATTGAAAATCAACCTAAGAAGGACAAGTATGGAATTAGAAGCTACCTTTCCCAAGATAACAACTCATGTGCTGCAGGAGATGAAGTTAAAGCAGGAAAAGATCGCCATGCTTACTGCATATGATTTCAGTATGGCCCGTATCCTCGACCAGGCCGGTATTGACATAATCCTTGTTGGTGATTCTGCCTCCAACGTGATGGCAGGCCATAAAACAACCCTCCCCATAACCCTGAATGACATGATATATCATGCATCATCTGTAATGCGGGCAGTGAAGAGGGCTCTTGTGGTGGTTGACCTTCCATTTGGGACCTATCAGGGAGATTCCAAGGAAGCCTTGCAATCTGCGATCAGGATCATGAAGGAGGCCGGTGCCAATGCAGTGAAACTGGAAGGAGGGGAGGAGATCCATGAATCGGTTGAGCGGATACTGACGGCCGGGATCCCTGTGATGGGGCACCTTGGACTTACGCCACAATCGATCCACAAATTCGGGACATATGTCGTCAGGGCTACCGAAGAAGATGAAGCCAGGAAGCTTGTCCACGATGCGCATATACTTGAGGAAGCAGGATGTTTTGCCCTGATACTCGAAAAGATCCCCGCAAAACTGGGGGGAGAGGTTACTCGAAAGGTAAAGATCCCTATCATAGGGATCGGTGCCGGGAACCAGGTCGACGGACAGGTACTCGTCCTGCACGATATGCTGGGAATAACCCAGGAATTCTCTCCAAGGTTCCTGCGCAGGTATCATAACCTGAGTGAAGAGATAAAAGGCTCGGTAAAGTCATACATTGGTGATGTGAAGAGTTCTGATTTTCCGAATGAGAGAGAACAGTATT
>JAGLEK010000031.1 GCA_023145125.1 Bacteroidales bacterium
ACCAGGACATCAAACTCACCGAGGCGAAGGCCACGCAGTATCTCCACACGGTCGAGTGTATCAACCTCAGAATGAATATAGCGGCATTTGATATTCAGGTTCAGCATATATTTTGTTAACTCTTCCGCCATGCGCTTGGTAAGTGTGGTTACCAAAATCCTGTCACCCTTTTTTATTACACGGTCAATTTCTTCAAGAAGGTCGTCTATCTGGTTCGTGCTGGGCTTGACCTCTATCTCCGGATCGAGCAAGCCTGTAGGCCTTATCAATTGCTCAACAACCACACCTTCAGATCTTTGAAGTTCATAATCAGCAGGTGTTGCACTAATGTAAATGCATTGCCCGGTCACGCGCTCAAACTCATCAAATTTCAATGGCCTGTTGTCCATAGCTGAGGGCAGCCTGAAGCCATATTCCACTAAATTTTGCTTCCGCGACCTGTCACCGCCATACATGGCCCTGACCTGGGGTATGGTAACATGGCTTTCATCGATGATAAGCAACATGTCATCGGGGAAATAGTCGATAAGGCAAAAAGGCCTGGAGCCCGGCTCCCTGCCATCGAAATACCTGGAATAATTTTCTATTCCTGAACAGTATCCCAGCTCTCGCATCATTTCAATGTCATAAGACACGCGATCTTCCAGCCTCTTGGCTTCCAGATGCTTGCCCGATTCCTTGAAATAGGCAGCCTGGCGGACCATGTCATCCTGGATCTCCATGAGCGACTCTTTCATCTTATCCTGGGAAGTCACAAATACATTGGCAGGATAAACGGTAGCACTGTCCAGCTGGCTGATCGCCTTATTGTTTACAGGGTCAAATGTTTCTATGCTTTCCACCTCTTCCCCGAAAAATATGATCCTGAAAGCAAAGTCGGCATATGCGGGATAAATATCGACCGTGTCCCCGCGCACCCGGAAACGGCCCCTGCTGAAATCATTTTCTGTCCTTGAATAAAGGCTGTTCACCAGCTGGAAAAGGAATTTGTTTCTGCTAAGCTTTTTACCGACCTGGATACGTGTTACGTTCTGAGTGAAATCATCGGGATTCCCAATGCCGTAAATGCAGGATACTGAGGATACTACGATAACATCTCTTCTTCCCGACAGAAGGCTGGAAGAAGCACTTAGCCTTAACTTGTCGATCTCATCGTTGATAGAAAGGTCTTTTTCGATATAAGTGTTGGTAACAGGCAGGTAAGCTTCCGGTTGGTAATAGTCGTAGTATGAAACAAAGTACTCCACGGCATTCTCGGGGAAGAATTGTTTGAATTCACCGTATAATTGTGCTGCCAGTGTCTTATTGTGGCTGAGGATCAGTGCAGGCCTGTTTACCTCTTGCAAGACGTTGGCTATTGAAAAAGTCTTACCCGAGCCTGTAACCCCAAGCAGCACCTGATCAGGGTCACCTCTTTTAACCCCTTCGACCAGCTGGGCGATGGCCTCCGGTTGGTCACCGGTTGGCTTGAAATCTGAGATAAGCTTTAGCTTCATTTTCCGGGCTTTGTGCAAAAATAGGAAAAGGAGGCCATTATTCCCTCCCCAAAAAAACTGTTACAGGATAATGGTCGGATAATGGGATCCTGTGCACCCTGAGTTCATAGGATTGAAAAACAGAAGAGTGAAGTATGAAGTCGATGCGCAATGGTGGAAGATTCCCGGCAAATGTATTGCCCATTCCATATCCGGCATTCACGAAGGAGTCTTCGAGCCCGGCCGATATCTCATGGTAGGCATAGGATAGGGGAGTATCGTTGAAATCACCGCAGATAATCACCGGGTACGGGCATTCTGAAATGCTCCTGACAACCACTTCCGCTTGCTTTTCCCTGAGCATAAAAGCTGAATGCAACTTCCTCAATATGCTTTTTGATCCTTCCCCGAAAGCCCCTGTTTCTGTCTGGCCCTTGCTGACATCCTCTACAAATTGATAATCTTCGTGCTGCAACTTGATAGATGCAAGGTGAATGTTGTAGACCCTGAAGGTGTCCTCATCGTTGATCAGGTCTGCATAAATACCAAAGTGATGATAAGCACCGGGTACGGAAAGTGTATTTGTTGCTGCTGCAGCATAATTGCTCAGGATCACCAGGGCGTCGATCCGGTATGTCTTTTTGGGGTTGTAATTAGCTTTATAGCAATAGGTGTAATGAGTCAGATCTTTCATTTCTTCAAACACGCCATTAAAGTCACGACCTTTTGCTGAGAATTCCTGTATGCATGCGATATCTGCCTGTTGTGATCCTATGAAGGAAAAAATCCCGCTTCGTATTTCCGCATGCTCAATGCCTATATTGCTATGTACCATATTCTGTACATTATAGCTGAGCACTTTCATTACTCCTGTCTCCGGGGCCTCCCTGCCGGGCAGGATCTGGAAATGTCTGATAAAGGGTTGGTATCCAATGAGTACAACGGCCATCGATAGCAATAACTTCCTTTTTCCCCTGATCATGTAGTAAAGAAAGAACAGCAGGTTTATAAGGAGGAGAGCAGGATATGCAAGTCCAAGGAAGGCAAAAACAGTAATAATGCCGGGGTTCACATAAGCGGAAAGGTATGAGCCAAGCAGTAAAACGGCAAATATGATATTTATCAGCCATATCAATCTGCTGATTATGCCGGTTTTACTCTTTCTTTGCCTGATACTCATTAAGTTCTGTCTTAACGGTGTGTCATCTTTAAATAAGAGACTGCCTTGCCGGATGAAAGTTTAAGGTAATAAATGCCCGGGCCCAGTCCTGAGGCCGACCATTTTACCTGGTGTTTGCCACTGTTTAAAGCAGCATCTACCGGAACACCAACTACCTGTCCGGCCATATTGAAAACCTCGATCTTTACGTGCATCTGTTCATTCAGGTCAAAATGCAGTGTCGTTTCATCGCCAAAAGGGTTCGGGTAGTTCTGGTAAAGAGTGAATGCTTCATTCTCGATCTTATTCTCAGCTACCGAGATGGGAATGTCAACCACTGCCGTGAAGATCTCCTGGTTATAGCTTCCTGCGCGGTCGTCAGTCCACACAGGTACGATCTTGCCATCATAGGCATCTATGCCGATATAATCACCGAAACGGACATTGCTGTTTGGTGTTACGCCGTTGAATGATTCATTGCTCAGCCTGCTGTTTGTCCATGTGCTTCCCGCATCATCAGAATAGGCGAGGTATGCATTCATTTCAAATGGCCCTTCGCGTTCATCATAATATACCACTGCGATCCTACCGTTGTCATCACATTGAATAGCAGGCCAGTATTGATGGTTCAGGGTTACATCATTTACCAGGATAGGCTCAGCCATCCATGTATCCCCATGGTCGGTCGATCGCTGAAACCAGACATCGTCAGTACCATCCCGCCTGTCTGTCCATACCACATAAACATTGCCCCCGGAAGCGTGATCCGAGTAGTCGACACAGATAAATGGGAAAGAAGTATTTGACTGCGAGCCATAGGTGCTGATATATGTATCTGCCCCAAAGCTGTTACCGCCATCCAGGCTGCGGTCGAATTTGAGTCCTCCATCCCACCATACAACATATATGTTACCATTGGTGCCTGTAGCAATGTTTGCTCCCTGTCCTGAGTAGTTATCACCAACTTTAAGTGTCGGTCCCCAGTTTGCAGCTCCAACGTCTGATTTCCTGAATTTGATTCCGTATTCAGGCCCAAAGCTTCTCCATACTATCATCACATTATCGTAGGTGGAATTTGTCGTTACCGGGTCACAAAAGATCCATTCTTTATCTTCTCCCTGCATTCCGCTGCCGGGTACTGCAACAGCATGCAATGTAAAGCTTTCACCATTATCAGTTGATTTATAAAGCAGCATATCCCTGTTATAATTGGGGACGGGTTTTCTCGAGGTGCTGCTAAGGTAGAAGTGTCCGGAAGCGTCGCTGGTCAATACCGGGTCACTCTGTGATAGGTGGTCCGGCAGTGGGTCGGGGAGAAGCTGACTCTCCGACCATGTGATGCCCCCGTCATGGGAATAGGAATATCCGATCCTGCGTATAACGTTGGGCTCCTGCCAGCCAAGGCGAAAATCGCGCCAGGCTGCCACAACGATATTTGGATCAGTGCGGCTGATCCTGACAGTAGGCTCATTCTGGGGTGTAGTCTCGAACGAAATATTGTAATTGACATAAACCGGGCTGTCTGAAAGGTCTTTTAAGGGGTAAACACCCTGGTGATCAAGTTCAAATGCATGCAACTCATTCTCCTGTGCAAGACTTATAGTTGTAAGTGAGCACATCATCAACCCGACAAGTAGATATTTTTTCATCCCTGTTTATTTTTTATTGCTTTGATTAAAAAGCAGTTCTTTTTCTTCTTTTGTAAGGCTGTCGTAGCCGGAGCGTGATATTTTGTCTAATATCTCATCGATCCTTCTTTGTTTGGCTGCGCGATTCTTGTTGTAACTTTGATCCGTGACCGGACGACTGGCTTTTTTTGTTTTGGCCCTGGGTTTCCTTTTTATGGTATGCCCCGTTTTTTTTCTGTATGTGACTTTTGGAAATAGTGTGCTAATATCTTTTCCTTTACGCAGATAGTATATGTAGAAGAACCCATATACAGCCCCACCGATATGGGCAATATGCCCTCCGGCATTCCCGTGACGGATCATAAAGAAGTCGATGATAAAAAGTGCCAGGGCCAGGTAAAATATCTTGACCCTGCCGAAAAAGATCATGTTGATCGTATAGTTCGGGATATAAAATGATATAGCAGTAACAATGGCCATGACAGATGCACTGGCACCCAGGGCCCTCGCCTGAGGCATCACCGCCTCAAAAACAGGAAAAATGTTATATGCCAGGATGTACAGCAATCCCCCGGCCAATCCACCCAGCAGGTAGGTGGTGATCAACTGCCGCTGGTTAAGGTATTGCATGAAGATCTTCCCAAACCAGTATAACCACAACATATTAAAAAGGATATGCCAGAAACTGGTATGCAGGAACATATACGTCAGCAGGGTCCATGGCCTGGTGATCAGCAGCTCAAAACTCGCAGGAAGCGCCAGGTAATCGAGGATCCACACCTCCACTATGAGGTCCGAGCGGTTGAATGCCCATCCGATAATAAAAGCCAGCTGTATAAGCAGCCATACCGCAGTGTTGATAATGATCAGCCTGGGCAGGATGCTGCTGTCCCTGAAAAAACGTTTCAGGTCCGCAAATGGATTGGGCCGCTGTTGATTACTAAATTGATTCATCCTTTTTCCTTTTTCCTTCTGCTTAGTAAACGCCTTTCTTCTTCCAGTATTTCACCATGAAGAATCCGAATACCATTCCTCCAAGGTGTGCAAAGTGGGCTATTCCGTCCTGTGTGCCTCTTATCCCGAAATACAGTTCGGCTACACCATAGATAATAACAAAGTACTTGGCCTTGATGGGAATGGCAAAGAACACATATAACATAGTATTGGGGAACATCATCCCAAATGCAAGCAGGATGCCGAAAACAGCCCCTGAAGCTCCCACAGTAGGCGTGTTGATGATCCTGTAAATCATATACATATTATCAAACGTTTCCTGCGAGATTACGCCTTTATAGCTAAAGCCAGATCCTGCATAGTTATACACATAATCTATTAGTTCAGGAGTAAGAACTGATTCAAGGGATCGTATGCGTATAAATGCCACCAGCAACTGCACCAGTCCGGCACCGATGCCTGTGACCATATAAAAAGTCAGAAAGCGCTT
>JAGLEK010000310.1 GCA_023145125.1 Bacteroidales bacterium
CTGAGAATGTGGATATTAAAGAATCCCTGCACCGTGTTCTGGCAGAAGACATTATATCTGATGTAGACATGCCTCCCTTCGATAAATCTGCCATGGATGGCTATGCCTGCAGGAAAGAAGATCTTAATAAACCCATGACGGTGGTCGAGACCATCCCGGCAGGTAAAGCACCTGAAAAAACTGTTGGGCCGGGAGAGTGTTCAGAGATCATGACCGGGGCACCGGTACCCGAAGGGGCTGATCACGTGATCATGGTAGAACATACCAGGATCGATGGTGACGGCAAAGTCATTTTTACCGGTAAACCCGGAAGGTCAAATATTGCTTATCAGGCAGAAGATGTTTCAAAAGGTGATGTCCTCATCCCGAACGGTACATTTATCGAACCACAGCATATTGCCATCCTCGCATCGACAGGGTATTCTAATCCTGAAGTAGCCATTAAACCGACTGTTGCCATCATCTCCACCGGTGACGAGATCGTGGAACCATCGGAAAAACCCGGCATATCAAAAATACGTAACAGCAACTCCTATCAGCTGATCGGGCAGGTGCAGAAATGTGGTGCTCACGCTGATTATATCGGCATTGCACGGGATAATGAGCAGGCAACATATGAGATCATAAGCGCAGCGCTTGCAAAATATGATGTGGTAATGCTGACAGGGGGTATCTCCATGGGGCAATTTGACTTTATTCCGAATGTTTTTGAAAAGCTTGGAGTAGAGGTGATGTTCCAGACTCTCGCAGTGCAGCCCGGCAAGCCGACACTTTTTGGGAAATTCGGCAAAAAAAGAATTTTCGGGCTCCCCGGCAACCCGGTATCGGCCTTTAACACCTTCGAACTGCTGGTAAGGCCATACCTCCGCCTGAGCATGGGGGCCGCAAGCGGCTGGAGCATCATAAAGTTGACGCTGGGGGCCTCCTATACAAGAAAAAAATCCGACAGGGACTCCTTTATACCGGTGAAGATAGAAGACGGAAGGGTTTTTCCGAAGGATTATCACGGTTCGGCACATATACAGGCGCTCACCACCGCCGATGGTTTTATCATGGTGCCATTAGGCACTACTCAACTTGAAAAGGGGACATCCATAGATGTTAGACAGATATAACAGAAATATCAATTACCTGAGGGTGTCGGTAACCGACCGATGCAACCTGCGATGCACGTATTGTATGCCTGAGAGCGGCATCAGGCTGCTGGCCCATGAGGATATCCTGAATTTTGATGAAATCCTTGATGTAGTGAGAGTTGCTGTCGCGATGGGTGTGAACAAGGTAAGGATCACCGGCGGTGAACCCCTTGTAAGAAAAGGCATCACCGACCTGGTGAGGATGATCGCCGGGGTCGAAGGGATCACAGACCTCGGCATGACCACCAACGGCATCATGCTCCCCAAATTTGCCGGAGAGCTTAAAAAAGCAGGCCTCCACCGTGTCAACATCAGCCTTGACTCCATGGATCCTGAAAAATATAAGGCCATCACCCGTATTGGCAGCCTTCAGGATGCACTGAAAGGCATTGATGCCGCAATAGAGGCCGGGCTGACACCAGTAAAGATAAATTGCGTGGTTGACAAGAATGTACTCAGTGTGGATACACTTTCCCCACACTCAAGTGCAGGGAAAGTGAAAGCCTTTGCCGACAGCAAAGGCCTGCAAATACGTTTCATCCCGCAAATGGATCTTCATAAAGGGACCTTTGGGGAAGTGATTGGCGGCAGCGGCGGACATTGTGCAAGCTGCAACCGCTTGCGGCTCACGCCTGACGGCATGATCAAACCATGTCTGTTCAGCGACCTGGAATACAGTGTACGTGAGCTCGGCACCAAACAGGCGCTTCTTATGGCGGTGGAAAATAAACCAAGTCGTGGCTCCAGCAGTCAAAAGAGCGACTTCTATAATATCGGAGGCTGAATGGATTGTCGATTGTCGATTGTCG
>JAGLEK010000311.1 GCA_023145125.1 Bacteroidales bacterium
CGAGTATCGGATATCGAATATCGAAAATCATCCAATCGACAATCGTCTAATCAATATTTAGGCGTTTCTCCCCAGAAATTAGTATATATATCAGCATCTTCCCCAAAAGATTCTACATCATCGCCCTGGATCTTGTACGTGGAATGCTGGCCAATGATCTCTGAAAAGACGATATCATATTCTTCACCATTATCATCCACCATTATTACCCTGGCCAGGTTTTTATGATCCATGTAATCACCAAGCGGGGCATGGCAAACCGGGCAAAAAATATCCACCTTATCGCCATCATTTAACTTAAAGGCGGAATGTGTTGTTGCCGAGTATTCGCCCAGTATCGGACTGAGCAAAAGCAGGCCGGAAGGGCCTTCAGGAGGCTTTGCAAGCAAAACTATCTTTTTGTTGGGCACCAGCTGACTGCGGCATTTTGGGCACAGAAGGTTATTTTCTTTCATGGTTTTCCTGATTATGATATAACAAAATTAGGGTAATGCGATCAAAATGTAAAGGAATACCGAGGATATTTATTCGATTTCAAAAATAAATATCCCGCTTTCGCCGTCAGATTTAACATAAGCACGTATCATGCTGGATGTATTGAAGGGCATGGCGACATTCCCATAGTGGTCGACGGCAATGACCCCGCCACCGCCGCCAATGGGTTTTAACTTGCCATTAATGACACTATCTGCGGCTTCGGAAAGGCTAAGCTTGCCATACTCCATTAAAGCTGAAATATCATAGGATACCACATTGCGGATGAAATACTCCCCATGGCCTGTTGCCGATACAGCGCATGTGCTGTTGCCGGCAAAAGTGCCGGCGCCGATCACGGGTGCGTCTCCTACACGTCCGTGCATTTTATTGGTCATCCCTCCGGTAGAGGTACCTGCTGCCAGGTTGCCAAGCTTGTCAAGGGCTACGGCGCCAACAGTACCATGCTTCTGGGTTTGTTCTTTCTCCCTGTCTTTAATTCGTTGCAGGCTGTTCCACCTGCTTTGGGTAAAGAACCATGATGAATCCACGATCTCAAGTCCATGTGATGCGGCAAATTGCTCAGCGCCTTCACCAATAAGCATAACATGGGGAGAATTGCTCATTACCATACGTGCAGCGCTTATAGGGTGCCTGATATTTGTAACACCGGCAACGGCACCGGCATTCCTGCCGTTCCCGTCCATGATGGATGCATCAAGCTCATTGTTGCCAAGTTCAGTAAAAACAGCCCCTCTTCCGGCATTGAAAATAGGATTGTCTTCCATGTATCTTATTGCTGCTTCGACGGCATCCATGCTGCTGCCGCCGTTTTCAAGAATGAAGCTGCCGGTGTCGAGGGCATGCCCGATGGCTTCCAGATAAGCTTTTTCTTTTTCAGGGGAAATGCTTTCACGTGTGCCGCCCCCGGCTCCGCCATGCACAACCATGGCCCATTCGGCCTGTTGAGCAGGCCTGCTGCCATAAATCGCCGATTCGGCCAGCTGTTTAATGTTATAGAGTCCGAAGAGGTGTCCTGAGGTGAGCAGGATCACCACCACGATCACCCAGCGCACAAAGTTTACACCTTTCTTCACTGCAAGGCGTGATGCGATGAGGGCGCCAAATACATTCCCAACCGTTAGTGTGAGCCCGTATTCCCAGTTTACCTGGCCATAGATCAGGAAAATGATCAGAGTGACAGGCGTATACAGAAGCACAATAAAAACCTTTACGGCATTTGCTTTAACCAGGTCATACCCAATGCTGAAAACCAATGCGGTAAGGAGAAAATAGCCAATCCCCATATGAATGAATCCACCATAAATGCCGATCAGGAAAAAAAGTATGATCTGGAATACACTGGTTTTTTTCTTTATCAGTTCATCCCTGGCCGACAACCATTTTTGTGGTTTATAGATGATGAACACAAGCATGAACAACATGACTACTGCGATGGCTTTTTCAAAAAAATCCTCATTGATATCAACCGCGATCAAAGCTCCGACAATGGAGCCAAGCACTGCAGGTATCCCCAGGATGATCCCTTTCCTGGTATCCAGTACCTTCTGTTGCCTGAAGCTGCCGCTTGCTGTGAGGGTTTGAACTGCAATGGCGATTCTGTTGGTGCCGTTGGCAACGTTTGCAGGAAGGCCAAGCACCATCAATACTGATAAGGAAATAATGGAACCACCTCCGGCAAGGGTGTTTATAAATCCAACCATCAGCCCCGCTACGATCAGGGCAACGATCTCAATCCAGTGCAGTTCCATGTTGCAAAAGTTTGTAGAAATGCCAAATGTACGGAAAAATATTAGTTGGAACTTAATCTGTTACACTCCTGATAATCCCGATCAGATCGTTTGGTGTGAAAGGCTTGCTCAGGTATTCATCCATGCCGGCGTTCAGGCATTTCTCACGGTCACCTTTCATGGCATTGGCAGTAAGTGCTACGATCGGGATTCGCTGTGAGCCGTTCATGATGACATTTTCTACTTCCCTGATATGGGCGGTAGCTTCATACCCATCTAAAATCGGCATTTGTACATCCATGAGCACCAGGTCATAGTTATTCTGGTGGTACATATCAATGGCTTCCTGTCCGTTTCTCGCAATATCGACACTATATCCGGCATTTGTCAAACTATACTGTATGATCTTCTGGTTGATCTCATTATCCTCGGCCAACAGGATATTAAGTTTCTTCGAGGCTTCACCATCAAAAATAAATTCCCTGTCAAACGGCTCGGGGATAGCCGTTGTTCTGCTGCTTTTATCCAACCAGGCCGAAAACCAGAACATGGATCCTTTATCCCATTCACTTTCCATGCCAATTTCGCCCTTCATCAGAATGACCAGCTGTTTTGCAATAGACAGGCCAAGGCCGGTACCGCCATAATTTTTTGTAGTGGAGTTGTCAACCTGCGAGAACAATTGAAATAAGTGTTTTTTTCCTTCTTCTGATATGCCTATGCCGGAGTCGTGAACCTTGAACATTATCTTTACACGGTCATCGTGTTCATCAACAATATCAATGAATACATGAACCTGTCCTTTCAGGGTGAACTTTACAGCATTGTTTACCAGGTTAAGGATTATCTGCTTTAGCCTTGAGGGGTCACCCGACAGGAACTCTGGCACATTGGGGTTGATGAATGTTTTGTAATCAAGTGCTTTTTCTTCTGCTTTGATATATATGATATTCTCAATATCCTTGAGGGTGTTTCTGATGTCAAAGTCTTCGATCTCGAGTTCGATCTTTCCGGCTTCAATTTTTGATATGTCAAGGATATCGTTTACCAGCGACAAAAGGCTTCGCGTTGATGAGATGAGAATATCGAGGTTTTCTTTTTCCTGTTCACCCAGGTCAGCCTGTTTAAGGATCTCTGCCATGCCGATGATCCCGTTCATGGGTGTGCGTATCTCATGCGACATATTGGCAAGGAATTCACTCTTTGCCCTTGTTCCTTCTTCAGCCTGTTCTTTGGCTTCCTGAAGCTCATTTTCGTAGTTCTTCCTGAAGGTGATATCCCATGAAATGCCGACCAAACCAATGATTTCCCCCTCATTATCCCGGTAAGGGGCCAGGTTTGTCGTGAGCCAAACCTCTTTACCGTCTTTTTCTATGCCCTCCTCGATATTATACAGGGGCAAACCTGAGTGGATCACCTCCAACTCCATCTCAGCATAGTTATTGGTTTTATACTCAGTAATGAGCTCTTCCACCGTTTTACCCTGTATGCCATAGAAAGGAAGGTTAACAAAACGCTCAAATGATTTGTTAACGAGGATATATTTTAGATTAGTGTCTTTAAAGTAAACCAGAGCCGGGATAGTTGAAAGAAGGATGCTGAGCTCTTCTGCCCTGAACCTTAGGGCTTCGACAGCATTTTTCAAGTCTTCAGTGGTCTTTTTCAGCAGGGAATTCAAAACATTTTTATCCTTAAGCAGACGCTCAAACTTAAAATTAAGCACCTGCCTGTCACGTTCAATGTTTTGCACCTCTTCCAGGATCTCCTCTTTGTGATTGAGGTAATCCTCAAATGAACCGATGCCTTGAATGATCTTGTTTATTTTATTAATTCGTTCTTCCATTACTCAGGAAACGAGGGCATTAAATTATCACTTTTCCTTCAAAATTACAAGTGTAAATGTTTGATTAAAGAAATCACATGTTTTTCCGGACCTGGTTCCGATCTCTCCATATGTAAAGAATCCTGATAAAGGTATGCCCCATTTTTCTGTCGGAAAGGCAATCTCCTCGCTGATAACAGGCCCCAGGGCAAGATGCCTGGCCATGCATGAAAAGAGTAACAACATGTCAGCTTCGGGATTTTGTTCATGGAATTTTTTGATCTTCTCTTTTGTACGATCCATCACTTCAAAACCGGGTGAACTTGAAAATGTAACCGTTGCATCCTGGGGAACCGACCCGGCAAAGATAAGTGCTTCTTTTTCTCTGTCAACACCCATCACTGCCCTTAATGCATAGCTGTTATCTTTTCTTTTAATAAGCAATGGATATTCTACGCCGATGGCCGGCAGATCACTATCCTGAACGTTGAGATATTTCTTATATACTTTCAGTGCAGGTTCGTTATCGATACTATAGACAATATTGCTTTCAGCAGATGTAACGATCAGGTCTTTGCCAAGCCCAACCCAGCCACTTGTGGCAAGGCCTCTCATGTCGATATGATCTGAGTCAAAGGCTATTGCAATGCAACCGTTTTCCATTACTTTCTTCCCGGAAAACACAAAATTATGTTCGAATTTGGTTTCATCAGATGCTAAGCCGCCAAATATGACCACATCTTGACCTGCTGATTCCAGCATCCCTTCAACAAACTCCTGCCCGTTAAGACTTAAGCCTGAAGCAACAACAATGAAGGAAGGCTTTTTAAATTTCCCCGATCCCCATTTTCCGATCTCCTTCCCAAAGTCAAAGGAAGATTTGCCTTTCCTATCCTCGCAATAATATGCAAAATATTTCTTATTAAGCTCAATCAGCGTCACCACTCCCTCATCTTCATAAATTATAGTTTCAGACCCGCTCACCAGGATATTTCCACCGCTACTGCTTCCAATAAGCTCTACATTGTATTTTGAAAATGCCTCTGAAATTTCATGCATGCCCTGCCGGGGGGTTGCGAAAACAAAAGCAAGCCCTGGTGAAAAATCTTTGTCTGCCTGAGCATCCATTTTTTCATGGATATCTTCAATATTTCTGAAGGTAAAAGACTTTGTTTTCATAATAATAGCAGTTAAGTGTTAGTATGAAAAACGACATGTAATCAGTTGCCGGGATGATAATCTTCAGAAAAGGGCTTCACGTACAAATGTACATTTTTTCCTGATTTAATGCAAGTTGAACCGGAACGGCCTGGTCTAAAAGGCTTTTAAGAGGATTGTACTTGTGTTTTTGATACTTTTTTGCCAAGAAAAAGAACTACAATAAAGAGTATGATCAGGCCGGTTGGAAACAATATGTAGGATGATATACCATAGGCAGCGGGGATGGTTCCTGCCAGAATTGTAACGGTACCAACCGTAAGGGCATAGGGAAGCTGGGTGCGGACATGCTCGATATGGTTGCAGGAACTGGCCAGGGAACTGAGTATAGTGGTATCGGATATAGGTGAGCAATGATCGCCCAATACAGATCCTGTCAGCACACAGGCTACAACATTATAAAAGATAAGCATGGAAGTATCGTATTCCATCCCGTAATCCTGGGTGATCAACCATGTGGCCGGAAGCATCAATGGGTACAATATGGCCATGGTTCCCCATGAGGAACCTGTAGAAAATGATACCAATGCGGCAAGGATGAAGGTGATGGCGGGTACAAAGTATGGTGACAGTGACATTTCAAGCATGCTGTTCGAAATAAAAGTAGCTGTATGCATATGTTCTGTGATCAGTGCCACCGACCAGGCCAGGATCAGGATCAGAACGGCTGTGAGCATAGTCCGGAAACCATTGATGAGGCTGTCAATGCTTTCTTTCAGGCTCAATATTCGTTGGCTGAGGGTTAGCACCATTGCAACCAGGACACTCGATAATGATGACCACAGGAGGGCAGTGTAAGAATCAGCGTTCCCGATAGTTGCGGAGATCTTCCTTCCGAAGGCGATGTTTTCATTATTCCAGATCTCAGGATCCCATCCGGTGCTGATCAGGCCGGCCAGAGTGCCGAAAATGATCACGAGCACCGGGATCACTGCATTGAACCACCTGGCTTTAACTTCACCGTCAACTTCGAGCTTGTTTAATTCATTGGAGAACGATAAATGCCCGCCTGCCTGCGGGTCTTCTACCTGCCTGGCCTTTCGCTCAGCTTTGAGCATAGGCCCGAAATCCACACCCCTGAAAATTATGAAAAGGATGAATACAAGCGTGAATATCGGATAAAAAGAATACGCCAGGGAGTTGAAGAAGATCATGTAAGCATTTTCATCCAGGCC
>JAGLEK010000312.1 GCA_023145125.1 Bacteroidales bacterium
AAGAGATCGATGAGCTTTTAAGTATGCAGGAGATAAAATATCTTTCGGAGATGATGAACTTCCCCGGAGTGCTGAACAATGACCCTGAGGTAAAGGCCAAGCTGGCCGTTGCGGAGAAGTACAATAAGCCTGTTGATGGCCACGCCCCGGGACTGAAAGGCGAAGAGGCAGCCAGGTATATCAGGGCAGGCATCAGTACTGACCACGAATGCTATACCCTTGAAGAAGCCCTCGACAAAGCTGTGAACGGCATGTATGTGCAGATCCGTGAAGGCAGTGCAGCCAGGAACTTTGACGATCTTATCCTTATTATGGACAAATATCCCGAACGGGTGATGTTCTGCAGCGACGACCGGCATCCCAACGACCTGGTCGAAACGCATATCAACGACCATGTGAAGCGTGCCGTAATGGCAGGCTATGACCCAATGACAGTATTACGTGCCTGCACCCTTCATCCTGTAAGGCATTATGGACTTGATGTTGGACTGTTGCAGGAAAATGACCCTGCCGATTTTATTGTGGTCGACAGCCTGAAGAAATATAATGTGCTGGAAACCTGGATCGATGGCGTGAAGGTGGCCGAAAATGGTAAAACACTCATCAGGTCGGTCAGGGAAAAAGTCATTAACAAGTTTCATGCAGGAACCATAACGCCTGCCGATATACAGGTGACGGCAAAAGGGAAAACCATATCAGTTATCCGGGCCCTCGACGGGCAACTGGTGACAGAGGTTCTGAACAAAAGATTGCAAACTGACAATGGCATGGTAGCCTGCAATACGGATAAAGATATCCTGAAACTGGTAGTATGCAATCGCTATGAAAAAGCAAAGCCTGCGGTTGCCTTTATCAACCACTTTGGGCTTAAACACGGCGCCATCGCATCAACAGTTGCCCACGACAGCCATAACCTTATCGCCGTGGGGACCAATGATGAAGATATCTGCCGGGCTATCAACATACTGGTAAAACAAAAAGGTGGTGTCTCACTGGTAGATGGCAAGTATGAAGATCTCCTCCCGCTGCCGGTGGCCGGACTCATGTCGAACAAAGATGGCTATGCTGTGGCTGCTGCCTACGACAAGCTCGATAAAAAAGCAAAAGCACTGGGCTCATCGCTACGTGCACCCTATATGACGCTCTCTTTCATGGCTCTCCTGGTAATTCCTGATATTAAGCTCAGTGATAAAGGCTTGTTTGATGGGAGGAAGTTTGAGTTTATTCCCCTTATGAAATAGGGTTGAG
>JAGLEK010000313.1 GCA_023145125.1 Bacteroidales bacterium
CATCGTTAATGGTCTCCGACTGAATACTTTTAACTTTTACTTCATATTCGTTTTCAGCCCCGGCATGTATGAATGATTCCAGGATAGATTTATAGGCATCTTTCAGCTCTACATATTTTCCTATCAATCCTATCTCCACAGTCCCCTTAGGGTTCTTTAGTTTTTTAAGGAAGCGTTCCCAGTTGCTAAGGTCAGGAAAGTTTGCCAGTGGCATATCCGTCTTTTTCAGGATCTCTTCATCAAGCTTCTCGTCCCGCATAAGCAGGGGAACATCATAAATGCTTTCGGCATCGATCGACTCCTTCACTGACGATATCGGAACGTTGCAAAAGAGGGATATCTTTTGGCGGATGTTTTCTCCCAGGTGCTTTTCGCTCCTGCAAACGATAATGTCCGGCTGCACCCCGGCTTCGAGCATAGTTTTTACAGAATGTTGAGTAGGCTTGGTTTTAAGCTCTTCCGCAGCAGCAAGGTATGGCACCAGTGTAAGATGAACCACCACACAGCTGTTGCCAAGCTCAAAACGCATCTGACGAATGGCCTCAACATAAGGAAGGGACTCGATATCACCTACAGTTCCTCCAACCTCGGTGATGACAAAATCATAATCTCCGGTATCACCCAGCACCTTGAATGCGCGTTTGATCTCATCTGTAATATGTGGAATGACCTGTACTGTCTTGCCCAGGTAATCACCATGCCGCTCTTTATTGATAACGGTTTGATAGATGCGTCCGGTGGTTACGTTATTGGCCTGGGAAGTATGTACATTCGAGAATCGCTCGTAATGCCCCAGATCCAGGTCGGTTTCAGCACCATCTTCTGTAACATAACATTCCCCATGTTCATAGGGATTCATTGTGCCGGGGTCTACATTGATATAAGGGTCGATCTTCTGGGTTGTAGTGGAGAACCCCCGCGCCTGTAACAATTTGGCAATGGAAGCGGTGATGATCCCCTTTCCCAGGGAAGAGGTAACACCGCCGGTAACGAAAATATACTTTGTTTGAGACATGGTTTAAAAATTACCTATGTGATTTTATTTAATTAAAACAGGGCAACCCATTCTGAACTGCCCTGTTGCATGCAATTTCATTTTGTCTAATAATACCTGAATCTTTTCACGTCTGCAACATGTTTCGCAAGTCTGATCACCTGTATGGTATAACCGAATTCATTATCATACCATACATAGATCACAACATTTTTTCCGTCTTCAGATACCTGTGTAGACGGTGCGTCATAGATGCCTGCTACCGGGTCGCCGATGAAATCTGTTGACACCGATTCATTGGAGGCGGAATACCTGATCTGCTCCACAAGGCTTCCCGACAGGGCAGCATCTCTCATTACAGCATCCACCTCTTCCTTGCTTGTGCTATCTTTCAAAGTAAGTGAAAGCAATGCCAGTGAGACATTCGGTGTTGGCACCCTCACTGCATTCGCAGTAAGTTTTCCTTTCAGCGACGGGATGGCCTTGGCGGCCGCCGATCCTGCCCCGGTCGAGGTGATCACCATATTCATCGGAGCTGAACGTCCACGCCTGGGCTTTTTATGATAGTTATCAGTAAGGTTCTGATCATTGGTAAAGGCATGTATAGATTCGATATGCCCCTTCTCGATACCAAACCTTTTTTCCAGCACATAAAGTGTGGGCACAATGGCATTGGTTGTACAGGATGCTGCCGAGAATATCTTTTCGTTTATAATATCGAGATCCTGATTGTTAATGCCATAAACAATATTTGGAATATCGCCCCCGGCCGGGGCTGTGAGGATCACCTGGCTCACCCCTTTCGATTTCAGGTGCCTGCCAAGCCCTTCCCTATCCTTAAAGATGCCGGTATTATCAATCAGCAAGGCATTACTTATCCCTTCGGCTTCATAATCGATATCTTCAGGATTACTGCCTTCCATCATCTTCACTATGTTACCATTAACATCGATACATTGGTTCTCAAAATCCTCGATCACATTTCCCCTGAAAGGACCGTGAATGGAATCATGCCGTATCAGGGAGGCACGCTTGGCAATATCTTCATCATTCACCTTACGGGTTACAACCGCCCTTACGCGGAGCTGGCTCCCGTTGCCCTGGATGATAAGCTCCCTGAGCAACAGCCTTCCGATCCTTCCAAAGCCAAACAGGATAACATCCCTGGGCTCCTTATAAGTTTGCCCTTTTCTTATCCCGTCTTTCAATTTATCCTCAATAAACGCCCTGGCATCAGTATATCTGTCTTTCTCATCTAACCACTCCTTGCCAAGTTTACCAATATCCAGCCTTGCATTCGTAATATCAACCTCGGCTATTGCCCTGGCAAGCAGCAGCGAGTTACGGATATCGAGTTTATAACCAATAACATTGATGGCATAAGAGTGCTTGTTAAGCACTACGCTTGCACTACGGTCGATCAACTGGCTTCGGAACAGGATAAGCTCCACGTTCCTGTCGAGGAAAAGCATCCCCAGAAGGCTTACAAATTCCAAAGAAACTTTTTCATCATCGATCCAGCTTTTCAATGATGTTTCAAAACGGTTTAATCCCATAATCAAAAATGTTTATTAAGGTTCATGAAATCATCAGGATACGCATACTTTTCTACCTGATCTCTTTGAATCTCAAAAGTATAAAAAAAGGGATAACAAAATAATTTTTGCTATCCCTTTTTTATCGATAATTTTTTCTTATTCGCCGAGGTATGCTTTCAGCAGCTTACTTCTTGAGGTATGTTTCAGGCGTCTGATTGCCTTTTCCTTGATCTGCCTGACCCTCTCTCTGGTAAGGTCAAATTTGGCACCGATCTCTTCAAGGGTAAGCCCGTGTGCCATTCCAATCCCATAGTAGAGATTGATCACATCACGTTCTTTATCCGTAAGGGTTGCCAGCGAACGCTGAATCTCCTTGTTCAGGGATTCGCGCATCAGGTCACTGTCGGTCTTTGGAACATCATCACTGATGAAAACGTCGAGGAACTTAGTATCTTCTTCCTGGTTAAGAGGGGCATCGACCGAAACGTAGCGGGTGGTGATCTTCATAGCTTTATCCACCTTGTACTCCGGCAATTCCATCAATTCAGCTATCTCATCGACAGAAGGGGCTCTTTCAAAGATTTGCTCAAGGCGTGAAGTGGCTTTCTTGATCTTGTTAAGGGATCCAACCTGGTTCAGCGGAAGCCTGACAAGCCTCGACTGTTCAGCAAGCGCCTGCAATATAGATTGGCGTATCCACCATACCGCATAGGAGATAAATTTAAACCCCCTTGTTTCATCAAAGCGTTTTGCTGCTTTAATAAGTCCCAGATTCCCTTCATTTATCAGGTCAGGCAGGCTGAGCCCCTGGTTCTGGTATTGCTTTGCAACAGAAACCACAAAGCGCAGATTGGCCTTTGTAAGTTTTTCCAGTGCCATATGGTCACCGGCATGGATCTTTTTTGCGAGTTCAACTTCTTCTTCTGCAGTTATAAGTTCTTCTTTTCCTATATCCTGCAAATACTTATCGAGAGAAGCTGTTTCACGGTTGGTTATGGATTTTGTGATTTTTAATTGTCTCATATTCTTCTGCCTCCAAATCTAATATCCCCAGACAAATGTGTAATCATCTCGCGGGAAACATGCAAAGGTACAAAATTAAAGCCCTTTTTGAAAGTCTTTAACGGAGAAATTTTCAAAAAAATTGTTAATTATTTAAAAATAGTCTAAATTATAATCCAAATTCGAAAGTTACACGCATCCCGTCAGGGTACTCGCCCGAAATATTAACCTGTTCAACATTCTCAGAGAGTGCAGATTCCAATCCTGACTTTGAATTAACGGCATATCCGTTCACACTTGTCAGGATAAATCCTGTCCTGATCCCTCCCTTGTTCATAAGTCCTTCATCAAGGCTGACTACTTTCAATCCGCCACGCAGGTCATAGGTATTTCTTTCTTCCGTTGACAGGGGGTTGAAGGTGGCACCCAGTCGTTCACTATAAAATTCATCTGCCCTG
>JAGLEK010000314.1 GCA_023145125.1 Bacteroidales bacterium
GGATAAACTGCATGAATTCCCTGACACTAAATTCATCATTTGGACCGGGGCAGCCCAGGTCGAGGCAGTCATCTCCGGGGATAAAGCCTTAAGGGCAAAAGAATTCTTCGGATGGGTTACCGATCAATGGGATCTGCCCGGCGATAATATTTATATCTGGGACTTATACAGCCTCCAGACTGAAGGAGGTTTATACTTCAAAGATGAGTATGCAGTTTCATTGCGCGATTCTCATCCCAACGAAGAGTTTGCAGGAAGAGTTGTTAATCTTCTGTTTAACAGGATAATTGATGTTATTGATAATAACGGGAATGGGACCCTGCTGAACGGTAAGGAGATATAATATTCATTTATCAATATCAATCTCATTTTCAGTCAAATCATTTAGATAGGTAATTAGCTCTCCTGTAAATTCTATTGCAGCGGACTCCATTAGATGGAGCGCATCAAAATAACTATCCTTATTGCGGTAGATAGGGTTTTCTGTGTTATAAAAATAATGATATACTCCATCACCGCTTAATTGCCTTATCCTTTTTTCAAATGATTCGCTATAAGCCTTAAAGATTGGAGGAGAGACAACAACAAGATTAATATTATTTGTTTTGCATGTTTCTATAATTTTTTTGTATGCCTCCGCCATTTCAGGCAGCTCCTTGCTTATTGGATAGGGCCTTTCGCCTGAAACGAATTCAAAATCAATGCCAATGTCATCTTCATCAGGCTTCCAGGGAATAGGCATAGAACCGTCATCTTGGAGGGTTTTAAAGAAGATTAATCTCTTCTTTCGGAGATCGAAATTATATTTATTAAGTGTTTGTAAGTAATACACAAATTACAGGGTCTGTCAATGGGTATTAATATAATAATACAAAACTTGTTTGAATATTAAGGTTGGGAAATTAAATACCACATTTTATAGCAGTATTTGTGTGGTGTGACTACGGCTTTTGCTTGGTAAGATTATGTGAATCAAAATTTGAAGAGCTCCATTTTTATTACATTTGCAATGCAGCCTATTATTTCACTTCTCAAAACCAAAGGCTATGAAACGACTAGCTTTTCTATTTTCAGTTATCTTGCCATTATTTTTAGCAGGACAACAACCGATCATCATTGATCACACGTGTTTAGATCTTGATCAGATTCCTGATGAATATATTGACAGCGCAAAAGCCAATTTGTGGATCGGCTATGGACATACCTCCCATGGCAGCCAGCTGGCTTCAGGCATGAATGCCCTGGAAGATTACTTTACTGATGGAACATATGACTGGAGCCATGACGGAGGTCCTGGTGAACTGCACTTGTATGAAGGAGAGGGGGGGTACCTTTCAGGTGACTGCGGTACTGTTGGATGGGATAATGAAACACGCGAATACCTGGATGATTTTCCCGGGTGTAATGTGATAATCTGGTCATGGTGCGGACAGGTTAATGATGTCGATCTGCCCTCTCATTACTTTGACCCGATGGAACAACTCGAATTGGATTATCCGGATGTACAGTTTGTTTATATGACCGGTCATCTTGAAGGCCTGGGGCCAGGTGGTAGTTTATACTTGGCTAATCAGCAGATCAGGGACTATTGCATCGCAAATAATAAGATCCTCTACGATTTTGCTGATATTGAGAAGTACAGTCCCGATGCTGACACTAATTACCAGGATTATTGGGCAAATGATGAGTGTAATTATTATCCTCCGGGTGGTGGTACAGCTAATTGGGCCAACAACTGGCTTGCTGCGAACCCCGGTCATGAGCTGACACAAATATCGCAATTATGCTCCAGCTGTGCACATTCTGTGTCACTTAATTGCACAAAAAAAGGGATAGCCAGCTGGTTTCTTTGGGCCAGACTGGCTGGGTGGAATAGTCAGATCCAGATTACTTCAAACTTCAATATGCAAGATACAGCTATCATTTCTCACACTGTTGATATTACTTATACAGGGAATGCTTCAGATACCGCAACATATTATTGGGACTTCGATGGCGCCAATATTCTAAGTGGGTCCGGACAGGGGCCCTACATAGTTCAATGGTCAGGCAGTGGAGATAAAACAGTTTCCTTATATGTCGAAGAATCAGGTTTTGTTTCTAATACCACTACAAACAATATCTATATCGAATATCTTACTTCAGACTTTCTTTTACCGGATACTGCATGCAGATCTTGTATTGTAGAAATTATATATACAGGAAACGCTTCAGATACGGCAACATATTATTGGGACTTCGACGGTGCCAATGTTATAAGTGGTTCCGGGCAGGGGCCTTACATGGTAGAATGGCCAACCGATGGTGATAAAACCGTTTCTTTATATGTTGAAGAAGCAGGTTATATTACTGACACTACTTCAAAGAATATCTATATCGTATTTCTCACTTCAGACTTTCAATTACAGGATACTGCATGCATTGCTCACACTGTTGATATAATTTATACGGGTAATGCGGCACCTTCAGCAACATATTACTGGGAATTCGACGGTGCCACTATCATAAGTGGTTCCGGTCAGGGACCCTACACGGTTCAATGGCCAAGTCCTGGAGATAAAACTGTTTCCTTATATGTAGAAGAATCAAATTTTGTTTCTGATACCACAACTAACAGTATCTACATTGAATATCTAACTTCAGACTTTCAATTGCAGGATTTTGCATGCATTTTTAATACTGTTGTTATAAGTTACATTGGAAATGCATCAGATTCAGCAACATATTATTGGGATTTCGACAACGCCAATATTGTTAGTGGTTCCGGTCAGGGGCCCTTCACGGTTCAATGGTTGAGTAATGGAAATAAAACGGTTTCCTTATATGTAGAAGAATCCGGTTATGTATCTGATACCTCTTCAAACGAGATTTCCATTTTTGACAACCCTGTCTTTACAATTATCCCTTACCCTGATGATACCGTAACCACCCTTGATACGATAGTCTTGATGGGAGATGTAACATCTGTATCATATTTATGGTCTACAGGGGATACTACCCAATCAATTGAAGTAACCTGTATCTGCGGGTCAAATGGAGGAAGTCAAGACTATTGGTTGGAGGTTACAAACGAAGGAGGATGTAGTAGCACGGAGTACATAACGGTTGTGTTTGAAGGGCCAACTTTGTTAAGTGAATTGCCAGGTAAAATAGATATTAAGGTTTACCCGAACCCTTTCAGTGATAATTTGAATATTGAACTGAGGGTTTTTGAGAAAGGGCAGTATATATTTGAAGTGTTTGATTGTATTGGCCTTACTGTCTTTCAGGAATTGAGGCATTTAAAGCCAGGCAAGCAAAAAATAAGCATAGACATGAATCACGGTTATCCTGGCGTTTACATTTTATCCGTTAAATCGGATGATGGACAATTAGGTGTTAAGAAGGTCATCAAAAGTTCCCATTGAATTAAATGTTCTGTTGTTGCTGACGATTTACAGGTATTATACACAACTTTGATAGCGTCCAATCAACAATTATTTAAAATAAAAAACTATGAAACGGATAATTTTACTGACAGCTGTTTTTCTGCCACTGTTCCTGGCAGGACAGCAAGCGATCATCATTGATCACACTTGTTTAGATCTTGATCTAATTCCTGATGAATATATTGAAGACGCAAAAGCCAATTTGTGGATAGGTTATGGGGGTACCTCCCATAGCACTCAGCTCACCGCAGGTATGGGCGCTCTGGAGATGTATTTCAGTGATGGCACATATGACTGGAGTTCTAACGGAGGCCCTGGTGAACTGCACTTGGATGAAGGAGGAGGTGGGTACCTTGGGGGTGATTGCGGTACTGTTGGATGGGATAATGAAACACGCGAATACCTGGATGATTTTCCCGGCTGCAATGTGATAATCTGGTCATGGTGCGGACAGGTAAACAGTGTTGACCTGCAAAGCCATTACCTGGGTCCGATGGAACAACTCGAAACTGATTATCCTGATGTACAGTTCGTTTATATGACAGGTCATCTTGAAGG
>JAGLEK010000315.1 GCA_023145125.1 Bacteroidales bacterium
TCTTTGCGGATCTCATCAAAAACCGTCACCGTTTCTCCCTCAGGCATCTTTATCCTGATCACATAGGGTTCCCCTGTCGATAACCTCTTTTTATACTCATCATTTGACAATGTGAGTGAATTGGTCATCTTTTTCCGTGATACCTGGTTATAGCTTGTGTATGTGGCACCGGAAGCTTCCAGCTCCCTGCGCATCGTATTCAGTTCCTCAGGAGTATCGAAAGCATAATAGGCATGTCCGCTTTTTATCAGCCTGTCGGCATATTCAAGATATATTTCTCTTCGTTCCGATTGCCTGTAAGGCCCGTATTCACCGCCAATGCCAACACCTTCATCAAATTCGATCCCACACCATTTAAACGATTCAATGATATACTCTTCCGCCCCCGGCACAAAACGGTTTTGGTCTGTATCCTCGATACGCAGGATCATCTTCCCTCCATTGTGCTTTGCAAAAAGGTAGTTATACAGTGCTGTTCTTACGCCGCCAATATGTAAGGGGCCGGTAGGACTGGGTGCAAATCGTACGCGGATATTCTTATTCTCCATAATTGTTTTATAATCTGGGCAAAGATAGAATAGAATGATAGATTTATCGGGAACAATTGCAGGAATCTGGTATTAATAAGTATGGGGTGTAAAAAATACTACGTTTACATTCTTGCTAATAATCGCCGGAATGTCTTGTACACAGGAGTTACAAACAATCTTCAAAGAAGGTTAAATGAACATCGTAATGGGATTAATAAAGGTTTTACCAAAAGGTACAATGTGCATTACCTAATGCATTATGAATGCTTTGCAAGCATCCTGGAAGCAATCAAGCGTGAAAAGCAAATTAAGAAATGGTACCGGCATCAGAAGGATACGCTGATCGAAAAAACTAATCCTGGGTGGAAGGACCTGTCGGGAGATATTTATTAACCAATGCGGTTAATTGAATGGGATTCCCGAATGGCATGCCATTCGGGAATGACCCTCACCTTTAATCAGTGCGGAGTGGTGGTCATTCCCGTTTGTGCTTGCACAAACGGGAACCCCTATCCTCCCTCCCAAGGCTAATTGCCTAAATCTTCACTAAACACTTCCTTTTTGTTTAATCAGTGAGGTATTGCATACTTTCTATACAGTTTTAGCTATTCAGACATCAGAAAGCGACGAAATCGGTATCGAATATTTACCTTTGTATACTATTTTGAAATAATTGCTTTCGTATATTCGTTCGCATTTGAAAGGGTAAGCAACAAAATGCAGGATAATTATAACATACTGCTTGGTAAATTACACCGCTTCATTCGCAAGTATTACCTGAACCAGGTATTTCGCGGAGGAATTTGGTTCATTGCTGTATTTACATTGTTTTTCCTTCTTGTCAATGCCTTCGAATATTACACCTGGAGCAGCCCCTGGGTCCGCACCGTACTGTTCTATACTTACCTCGCTTTAAACCTGTTCATTCTTATAAAACTTATTATTATCCCGCTGCTGAAGCTTTTCAGGATCGGTAAAACAATGAAAGAGGAAGAGGCGGCCTCAATTATCGGGGCATATTTTCCTGAGGTGAAAGACAAGCTGATCAATACCATACAGTTAAAAAAACTCAGTGAGGAGAACGGAACCCTGGAGTTATTGGAAGCGGGGATAGAACAGAAAACCAAAACACTGCATCCTGTTCCGTTCGTGAAAGCAATTGACCTCAGGAAAAACAGGAAGTACCTGAAATATGCTATCCCCCCTGTTCTGGTCATAATAATATTGCTTTTTGCTTCTCCGTCTATAATTACGGAACCTTCGCAAAGACTTATCAATCACCGCTTGCAGTTTGAGCGGCCCATGCCCTTCAGTGTACATATCCTCAACGATAAGCTGGAAGTAATGCAGCACGATGACTTTACCCTGATGGTTCAGGTAAATGGGGAAGAACTCCCTGCCGGGATGTATTTATCCTCCAATGCCAATATTCTTCCTTTTCGCAAGGAGTCACCCGGGCTTTTTAGTTACACCCTGAATAAATTGCAGCAGGATATCCAATTCAACATCATCGCCGAAGATTATAATTTCGGGCCATTCTATCTGAAGGTTTTACCAAGGCCTGTCATCATCAATTATGAGGTAGCCCTGAATTACCCGCCCTATACAGGTAAAAAAAATGAGGTTTTTGAAAACACCGGCGACTTTGTTGTTCCGGAAGGGACATACGCTGAATGGAAGGTTATCACGCGTGATACCCGGTCGCTAATGTTTCGCTTCCCCGGCGACA
>JAGLEK010000316.1 GCA_023145125.1 Bacteroidales bacterium
AACCACCCTTTTTACTTGCAAACCATCCCTTAAGCATGTAAATTTGCAGAAAACATTTAAAAAAATGATAGTAGTAACAGGCGCCGCAGGCTTTATCGGCAGTGTAATGGTTGGAAAGCTTAACAACAAGGGCTACACTGATATTGTCCCTGTGGATGATTTTTCAAGGCCGGAGAAGGATGGTAACCTTTCCAATAAGGCCATTCATGAAAAAGTTGACAGGAATATATTTTTTGCCTGGCTCGACAAAAACCACCGGGAAGTGGATTTCATTTTCCACCTTGGTGCCCGTACCGACACCACTGAATTTGATACCTCGGTATTTGACAAACTCAACCTGAATTACTCCAAAGACATGTGGAATGCCTGTGTAAAATATGGCATCCCCCTGGTATATGCATCATCCGCAGCCACCTATGGCATGGGAGAATTGGGCTATGACGACAGGCACGACATCATCCCGAAGCTGAAACCTCTGAATCCATATGGTGAATCAAAAAATGAATTCGACAAATGGGTTCTCACGCAAAAGGCACAGCCGGAGTTCTGGGCAGGACTAAAATTCTTCAATGTATATGGGCCCAATGAATTCCATAAGGGCAGGATGGCATCGGTGATCTTCCACTCATATAACCAGATCAGGGAAACCGGAAAGGTAAAACTTTTCAAATCCCACCGTCGCGATTATGATGACGGGATGCAGGTGCGTGATTTCATATATGTGAAAGATGTTGCCAATGTGATGTATTTCCTGATGACCTTCAGAGGTAAATCCGGTATTTACAACCTGGGTACCGGCATGGCCCGTTCCTTTCTTGATCTTGCAAAAGGGACATTCAGGGCGATGAACCGTGAACCGGACATCGAGTTTATCGATACTCCGGAAGATATCCGTGATAAGTACCAGTATTTCACTGAAGCGAACATGTCTAAACTCAGGAATATCGGGTATACCAGTGCATTCTACTCCCTTGAAGGAGGTATTGAAGAGTATGTGCAGGGGTTTTTGTTGAAAAACCGGCACTTCTGATATCCGATATTCGAGATCCGATATTCGAAATTCGAAATCAGAAATCAGAAATCCACCCAACACCCAAAACCCAACACCCAAAACCAATATTTCAAGTACTCCAAGTACTCCAAGTGCTCCAAGTACTTCAAGTATTTCAAGTACTCCAAGTACTCCAAGTACTTTAAGCACTCTAAGTACCATATTTTCCCACATTAATAATTGGTATTTATAGATTATTATCATATTTTTGCACCCTCAAAAATCCAAAGTATTTAATTTAAACTAAAACACATGCAAAGTAGAGGAGCCATTATAGTTTTTGCGGTAGCGTTTGCACTCGTTTGCTTATTCCAGTTGTCATTCACTGTCTTCACCTCCATAGTGGAAAGTGATGCACACGACTATGCTTACGATGAAGAAACATACACCATTGCAGAAAGACTGGCAGGTGGCGATGTATTAAAAGAAGCGTACCTCGTTGATTCCATTGCAAAAGAGAGGGAAAAGTATTACCTCGATAATGAAGCAGGGGTATACAACATCCTGATAAAAAAGTATTCTTACAAGGAAGCCAAAGAGCGCGAAATTAACCTCGGCCTTGACCTCAAGGGCGGTATGAACGTAATCCTGGAAGTGAAAGTCGGCGATATCGTAAACGCCCTTTCCGGGTACAACGAAGACCCTCTTTTCAGGTCTGTGATGACAGAGACCTACGCAAGGCAACGCTATAGTTCAAAAGATTTTGTGACCCTTTTCGGAGAGACATGGGAAGAAATGGCCCCGGGCCAGAATCTGTCTTCCTATTTTACTTCTGTCGACCTCAGGGACAAGATCACCTATAACTCCTCTAACAAGGAAGTGATCAGCGTGATCAGGGAAGAAACCAATGATGCTATCGACAGGGCATTTAATATCCTCCGTACACGTATCGACCGTTTTGGGGTTTCCCAGCCAAATATTTCCAAGCTGGCCACTGCCGGAAGGATCCTCATAGAACTGCCGGGCATCAAAGATCCGGCACGTATCCGTAAGCTCCTCCAGGGAACGGCACAGCTCGAATTTTGGGAAACCTATCAGCTGCCTGACATTGTCGACGACATCCTGCAGGCAGAAGAATTGATCAAGCAGCAAAATGCAAGGGAAGCATTGATCATTAGCGGCGATTCAGTTGTTGAAGGCGAAGTCGAAGCCATTGAAGGAGAAATTGCCGAAGGTACTGAAGCATTGCCCGGAGAACTGGAATCTGACACTACCGATGCGACAACCGCACTCCTTGATCAGCTGGAATCAGATTCCATCATGGACATGCCGGATGCATCCATGGAAGATGTTGAAAAGAACTATCCCCTGCGCTCCCTTCTCCAGCTTTCTGTTGACCAGGAAGGCAGGCCACATAATTCGGCCACTGTGGGATATGCACGTATCCAGGATACCGCCCGGATCAACAACATGCTGAAAAGGGCTAAAGAAGTTTTTCCGGTTAACCTCAAACTTGTTTGGGCCAACAAACCAAGAGATGCTAACTCTGATATCCTCGAACTGGTAGGGATCAAGGTTACCACGCGCGACAAACGTGCCCCCCTCTCCGGTGATGTTATCGTTGATGCCCGTCAGGATTTTAACCAGATGGGGCAGGTTGAAGTTTCCATGAGCATGAACAGCGATGGTGCCAAAGTGTGGAGAAGACTCACTGCCGATAACATTGGCAAACAAATTGCCATCATCCTCGACGGATATGTTTATTCTTATCCTATGGTTAATGGTGAGATCCCGAACGGGATGTCAAGCATTACCGGGATCGGTGAACTCAATGAAGCAAAAGACCTTGCCAATATCCTGAAAGCCGGTAAACTGCCGGCACCTGCCAGGATCGTGGAAGAAGATGTAGTCGGGCCTTCACTGGGTGCCGAAGCTATTTCAGCCGGTTTGTGGTCGTTCGTGATCGCTTTTTTCCTGGTGCTGGTATTCATGGTATTATTCTATAACCGTGCAGGATGGGTAGCCAACCTGGCACTGATAACAAACATTTTCTTCATCTTTGGAGTGCTTGCCTCACTGCAGGCTGTGCTCACGCTTCCCGGTATTGCCGGTATCGTACTGACCGTAGGTATGGCGGTGGATGCCAATGTGATCATCTATGAGCGTATCAAGGAAGAACTCAGGGCAGGAAAAGGAATGCGCCTTGCCATAGCAGATGGTTATAAAAATGCTTACTCAGCCATCATCGATGGTAACGTCACAACATTGCTGACCGGTATCGTGCTCTATATATTCGGAACGGGCCCGGTACAGGGTTTTGCCACTACACTGATAATCGGTATCCTGTCGTCACTGTTCTCAGCCATCTTCATCTCAAGGCTGATCTTTACCACCCTGCTGAACAAAAACAAAAAGTTATCCTTCTCCAATAAGTATACCCGTAATTGGCTGGTTGGCGTCAACATTGACTTCCTGGGGATGCGTAAGAAAGCTTACATCTTTTCTGCTGTCATTATTATTGCCGGTGTGGCTTCCCTGTTCACCAAGGGACTGAACCCCGGTATTGACTTCACCGGTGGGCGTACTTATGTTGTCCGTTTCGACCAGCCGGTATCTACCGGTGATGTCAGGGCTGCACTTACTGCAGAATTCGATAACAATGCGCCTGAAGTAAAAACTTTCGGGCCTTCAAAACAGGTTAAGATAACAACAAAATACCTCATCGACGACAAATCGCCTGAAGTGGATTCAATAATCCAGGTGAAACTGTTCCACAGCCTGAAGCCTTTCTATATCGATCAGAAGATGGAATACAAGGACTTTAGCACTGATGTTGAAAATGAAAGCAAGATGATGGGGATCCTGAGCTCACAGAAGGTTGACCCGGTCATCGCCGATGATATCAAGTACAGGGCCTGGCGTGCCATTGCTATTGCCCTGCTGGTGATCTTTATCTACATTGCGATCAGGTTCCGCAAATGGCAGTTTGGCCTTTCCGGTCTTGTCGCATTGCTCCATGATTCGCTGATCATTATCGGAATATTCTCAATATTTTATAATATCCTGCCATTCAG
>JAGLEK010000317.1 GCA_023145125.1 Bacteroidales bacterium
ATCGCTACATCGTGCAATCCCCCTTGAGAGAAGTAAGTAACATGTACCGATTGCCGATGTTCAATTTTCAATGTACGAAGTATTTCCACCGCCGATTACCCAACTTAGCGATGTCCGAAGTGCCAATAGCCTTCGCCCATTATAAATCGCCCATCGCTACATCGTGCAATCCCCCTTTATAATAACCCTCAATCTCCTCCAAAACCTCCATCACCCCTTCAACCTCTTCTGTTCCCATCAACTTCACCTTAAAAGGCTTAAAGTTGGGAAAGCCCTTGAAATAATTACTGTAATGCTTGCGCATCTCGAACATGCCACGGCGTTCGCCTTTGTATTGAACGGAATGCAGAAAATGCTGTTTGCAAACTTCTGTCCGTTCCGTGATCCCGGGTGGAGGCAGCTTTGTGCCATCCAAAAAATACTGCCGGATCTCCCTGAAGATCCATGGATAACCCACTGCTGCCCTGCCGATCATAATACCATCGACACCATATCTGTTCTTCATCTCCAGTGCCACTTCCGGGCCGGTGATATCACCGTTTCCAATGATGGGGATACTGATGCGGGGGTTATTTTTTACTTCACCTATAAGGGTCCAGTCGGCCTTGCCACTGTACAATTGTGCACGGGTCCTTCCGTGTATGGAGAGGGCTGCGATCCCGGTATCCTGGAGCTGCTCGGCAACTTCAACAATATTTTTATTTTGTTCATCCCAACCCAATCTTGTCTTTACCGTTACCGGCAAGCTGGAAGCATTCACCACAGCTTTGGTGATCTTGATCATCAGGGGCACATCCAGCATCATCGCCGCGCCTGCTCCTTTATTCGTGACCTTCCTAACCGGGCAGCCAAAGTTGATATCAATGAGGTCTGGATTAGCCCGTTCGGCGATTTCCGTGGCCTTGATCATGCTATCGGTATCATGGCCGAATATCTGTATGCCCATTGGCCGCTCGTCATCGACGAGTTCCAGCTTGATAACACTCTTATGCGCATCCCTGATGAGCCCTTCGGAACTGATGAATTCAGTGTACATAAGGTCAGCACCCTGTTGCTTACATATCAGGCGAAAAGGCAAATCCGTAACATCCTCCAAAGGCGCCAGCATCAACGGATACTGCTCAAATATTATATTCCCAATTTTCATCATACCTTTATTCTCTAACCCAACCCCCGTCCCCCGCACCCCGTCCCCTGCACCCCATACCTCCCATCTTCCACAAAATTACTACTTTTACGCCTTTAATACAGCATAAGATCAATGTTCACAAAAGAGCCCATACTATACAATGCGTCGTCACCGGTAAAAATATTAAGTTTTCTGTTGAT
>JAGLEK010000318.1 GCA_023145125.1 Bacteroidales bacterium
GTCAACCGTCAACCGTCAACTTTTTCTATAATACGCTGCCGTAATCTCAATCGCCTCTTCCTCCGAGTACTTCGGCTTAAACCCAAAGTCCTCCTCTGCCCTTTTTGAGTTAAATGTGAAATCTGTACAAGTATAGTTAACTGCAAAGCGGCTCAGGCCGGGATTGTATCTTTTAAACGGACGGGCAAGCAAAGCGATGAACTCAGAGACGGCTCCTATGCTGTAGGCCACCCCCCAGGGGATCCAGAGGTTTTTGGGGCGTATCTTATAACCGGCTTTCAACACTATCTGATCGAAGAACTTGAAGAAATTGTGAGCGGGAGCATCGGTGATGAGGTATGCCTGTCCGAGGTGCTTCTCATTGCCCTTCAGCATCTCCGATAATGCCATCACATGCGCATGGGCCATATTTCCGACAAACACATGCTGGGATTTTGATCTTCCGTTTCCCAGCCTGACATAAAACCCCGTTTTTGCCATCCCGATAAGGGCATTCATATGATAAGGGTCAGCAGGGCCGTAAATATCCGAAGGCCTGAGCATACTGGTCTTCAGCCGGGCATCGTTGGCGGCCTTAACAAGTTTCTCGCCTTCAACCTTAGAACGGCTATACATATTGTGAAATTTCTCAGGATAAGGCTGGTTGTCATCAATATCTCTTAATGGCTTTCCGGTAAACAATGCATCCAACGAACTTGTGAAGACCATATATCCAATACCCAGTTCTTTACAGGCACGGATCATGTTCTCTGTCCCGCCCACATTCACGTCACAGACATATTGTTTGGGATGGGTTCCCCAGTCAATGACCGCCGCGCTATGTATCACGGCATCAACTCCCTCACATGCTTTTTTTACCGTTTCATAATCGCGTGTATCCCCTTGAATGTACACTACATCTTCTTCACCCGGGTATTCTTTCATGTCGAGCACCCTGATCTCTTTTGGTTTGACAGGGCAATCGCGGGAAAAAAATTCTTTTACAATATGGCTGCCCAGGAAACCGGAACCTCCGGTAATTAGGATTGTGGGCTTGTTCATTTGGTTATAAGATTTATATTTGCTTCTATCAAGTAAAGGTAAAATATTTTGAGTTTCTTTTTTTTACCACGAAGGACACCAAGTACCACACGAAGAACACAAAGAAAGACACATAGTGCTCTTTGTCCTTCGTGGTTAAAAACAATTATAAATGCAAAAATCAATCAGCATTATCCGGGAAGCAAAAATGAATCCTATGATATATTTCATACAAGGATTACAGAAATAGTTGATAAGATCAAATCCACCGGGCCATTTTGTTTGCACTACACCATCACCATAGAAAAGCCACCAAAGATGTCGGTGATCCCTTTCAGGAAAGAAAAAATTGCTTTGATATCCGTTACATCTGAAGACAATTCTTATTTTGAGATCATCAGCGGGGCAGATGGCTTTTCAGGATCATTTAATGTGACAGAAGCACTGCCTCACACACAAAGAACTCATGAACCCGTTTAAGTTTTTTGCCAGGAGTGGGCTTGCACCGGTGGCCTGGCTCCCTTTGGTGTGCTGGAGCACAATGACATGATCTTTGAAGAAGATGGCAGCTTTGAGATCATTCTCAGCAATGAAAAAAGGGGAAAGAACTGGTTGAAGCTAGAAGATGAAACCGGGATGCCCATCGAACATCGAAAATCGACAACCGACAACCGAAAATCGAACATCGACAATCGACAATCGACAATCGACAATGCCTAAGGCTCTCGCCTCAGGCCCGAGCCTCTCACCGGACTCGAACCGGCGACCTGATCATTACGAGTGAACTGCTCTACCAACTGAGCTAAAGAGGCGGGAGTTGTTTAACGGGACAAAGATAATACAATTACTTTTTGAGGATTCTTTGAATGATTTTTAGCATCATCATATAATCACGTTATTGAATGAGATGAGATTAATTATTATATTTGGGGTGGAAAAAAAACACTTTAACTTTTAAAACCAAACTAAAATGAAAAAGCTAATTACCCTTCTCATCCTTGCACTGCTCACCCAAACCTTTGTTATTGCTCAACCCTGCCTGCCAAGCGGTATAACATTTACGAGTCAGACGGAAATTGACAATTTCCAGACCAATCACCCGAATTGTACTGAAATAGGCGGGAATTTGATTGTCGATAGCGAAACGATAAGTAATTTAGACGGATTAAGTGTTGTCACACTTATCGAAGGAAAACTTAAAATTATAGGATGTGACATATTGTCCAGTTTAACAGGGCTGAGCAATGTAACTTCCCTCGAGGGCGACCTTGAAATTGCCGGTAATGATGCTTTGTTCAATTTAACAGGGCTGGAAGGCCTGACTTCCATCGGCGGTAACCTGGATGTAAGAGCTAACTCATACCTGATCGATTTTACCGGTCTTGACAATGTCAATTCCATCGGAGGTGCTGTTTGGATATGGCTTAACTATAATTTATCAAGTTTTGCCGGATTGGAAAAACTGACCTCTATCGGAGATGGATTATATATTGGCATTTATGGTTTTCCATCCGGAACATGGGGCAACGAATCCCTGACCAAAATATCACAATTGAGCAGCCTGACCTCCGTTAGCGGAGATCTCCAAATACTTGGCAACAATGCGCTAAGCAGTTTATCAGGACTAGATAACATAAATTCAAACACGATCGGGAATCTGACCATAGCCCACAACTTATCATTAACAACATGTGAGGTTCAAAGTGTTTGCGATTACCTGGACAATCCCACCGGGTCAACTTCAATTCTGTCCAACGCCTCCGGATGTGGCGACCAGGCAGAAGTTGAATATGCATGTACATTGGTCGGGATTGCTGATATTAATTTAGAATCTGAATTTTCAATATATCCCAACCCGGCAGATAAGAATCTTTTTATCTCCAGCGAGAATGGAATGATCATAGATGAAGTACGTATTTATAACCAGATCGGCCAGGAAGTATTACACGAAAATCAAAATACAAATAAGCTGGACATTTCAATGCTCCAACAAGGAATGTATGTTGTTGTTCTGGTTTCAAACAACTTGAATATACGAAAGAAGCTGATAATAAGATAGAGAAGTCGGTAATTTGCTTTCATGGATCCATCTTTTCGTGTTTCAGCAGTTTTAGTTGCTTGCCGTTCGAATCAATAATTGCAACTGTTATTTGAGTATACATAAAAGTCGTGGTGGGATGTAAAGATGTCAATCCAGCCATCCCGGTCAAAGAGGTTATATTGTTGAAAGTGCCGTTTCCGTTGCTTTCAAATAAATATTGCGTTTAGCTTGTGAGAATATGCTTAAACTGAAAAATGAATACTTAAATATTCTTATACTATTTATTGTGTTTATTTAACTTTTATTATTTTTTCTGTCCACACTTTATTATCTGCCTGAAATGTGCAGAGATATATTCCTTCACCAATTTCTCCTCCCTTTTCATTCCTGCAATCCCAGGAAATATTATAAGATCCTTCATTCTGCTCCCGTTTAATCAAAGATGCTACCAGGTGGCCGGAAATATCATAGATATTCATGCTTATTTTTGCAGGTTTATCGAGGGTATAGGTAAAATTTACTTCCGAGCAGAAAGGATTGGGGTAAACTTGCAATTTAGAAGGCTCAATCACTATCTCTCTGAACCCTATGGGTTCGGTAACCCATTCCAGGATTGTATTTTGAGAGCCACAAGCCCATATTTTTCCCGGCTCCTGAAAAGAAAGATCACTAATTCCACTTTTTATATACGGGCCGGTCCATTTCAGATCCCAGGTATTGCCACCATCCTCAGTTTTATAAATAAACCCTCTGCCATCTTCTCCGGGACTGCTACCAAAATGGTTGCGTGCTGCCAGCCAGCCGATATCGTCATCTTCCATAAGCAACTTATCCATATAATCATGATCAAGCTGTGAAACAACTGTCCAGGTCAATCCCCCATCAGTTGTTTTATGAACGCTGCAAGTTACCCCTGTCAGCCAGCCATTTTTGTCGCTGGTAAAATATCCTGCCTGGAAATGATCATTCTGGGCAGGAGTTTGGGGAGTCCAGGTATTGCCTCCGTCTGATGTATAATGAATAAAACCATTACCTCCACCATAACCTCCGGCAGCCCATCCTACATTTTCGTCAACAAAAAATACTACCGCTACATAATTGGATGTTCCGATTGCTTGCGAAGTCCACGAAATGCCACCATCCTGGGTCACCTTTAAGGTTCCATTGCTGCCGTATGCCCAACCCTTGTTTTCATTAACAAAGAAAATATCACCGATCCACTCACCACCTCCTATATAAGACTGATCCCATGAATTCCCTCCGTCTGTTGTCCGCCAGATTGATGGGCTCGTACCTTCCCCCAGCATCCATCCGGTATTGGGATTGATGAATTGCACCTGGGCCCCACCCGGGGCGTCTACATCCCTGAACCATGAATCACCTCCATCGGTCGTCCTGAAACAATAGCCATCATTACCGGCGTAAGTGCCGGCGATCACCCAGCCGTTGTCAGCATCGCTCCATTCAACAGATTTCCACATCGAAGACTTAAAATCCCAATCCCAGGTATCACCGTTATCCTGACTATGCAATAACTGGCTATAGTCGGCAGCAAACCAGATATCATCACCAACATATTGAATACCATGCGTATAACTCTTTACCGGTGGAATTTTATAGTCCCAGCTCAATCCCCCATCGGATGTAATAAAAATTTTCTCGCTGAGAGGTGACAGTATCTGGACGGCAGCAAGAGCTACATGTTGTGCATCCTTAACATCCAGGCAATAATTATAATGCAATCCGGTATGAGTTTGGATCTCCCATGTGGTACCACCATCGGTAGTATGCAAAATTGCGCCGTATGGAGTAACATATAAACTTGAAGTAGTAGACCAGCCAATATTTTCATCAGCAAATTCAATGGCATGAGGTATCCCTGAGCCTATGGGAATGCTTTGGCTTGTCCATGTAGTCCCGCCATCTGTAGTATGGTGTATGTGTGGATCGAGCTGGTTATCATGCCCACAGATCCAACCATTTTGTTCATCGGTAAAGTATATATCCAGACTACTGTAACATGTGGATCCAAAGCTCAGATTCTGCCATGAATTTCCTCCATCAGTTGTTTTAAGTACAAGAAAAGAACTTCCGTCCTGCCATCCACCCGTTATCCAGCCCGTTAAGGAATTGACAAAATGAACCCTGTACAGTTTTCTGCTCGTACCACTGCTTTGTTGCTGCCATGATTGCCCACCATCAGATGTAGCATAGATCACGCCACCATTACCTACAACCCAGCCGGAATCGGGTGATACAAAATAGACTCCTTGTAAGGATACACTGGCGTAGGCAGGAAAGGGGATTTGCTCCCAATCTCCTCCATTTGTTGTTCCAACAATGCTAGATAAAATCTCTCCGGCAGCCCCGGTCGAACCAACAACCCAGCCATGCTGGCCATCAGGTAAAACACAGAGATCGGAAAACATCACAGAAGGATCCATGGAAATGGTATCCCAATATGGATACTGGGAAAATCCCTTATGTGGAACAAGCATCAAACATACTAATATCAAATAAATCAGGTAATTGTTTTTCATAGTAATTAATTTTGGTTAGGCATTACGAATATATCAATTATCTGCACAGAAAACATTAAAATCTCGAAGTATTTGCATACATTTACGATTGCTATTCCTGAAAATTTATAAGCTATGATTAAAATATTATTAAGCGGCATTTTATTATTTGCTTTTACATTTTTTTCTTATTCCCAGGAGCGGGCAGATGAATGGCTCGAATGGGGAGTCAATTACGATGATCTCGGTTTTGCAACCGGGCATTCACATGCTATGATAGCAACCGATTTTGATCTTGAAGGAGAGGTTCGCTATTTAAAGGCCATCGAATATAATTCCCAAACACCATTCGGGGTACCCGACACTGTTCCGGTAAACTGGCGCATTGTGGAATTTGATGGTGAACCTCTCTGGGATAATCAGATCGGCACACTAACTGGTAATTTTGTGGTTCCCGGAACCGGCACTCCTCCGGTGTATACTGAGGTGGAGGATAATACACCCATCACAGGCCATTTTGCCATAGCCTTATCATTTGCCGACAGCATGTACCATGTTTTCATAATGGATGAATCGGCAGTAAGCAATCACACCTGGTTCTGGAAACAGAGTATTGGATGGGTGCTGGCACAAAGTGTGATCTTTGTGCCCGGTGCTTATCATTTAAGATTGCTGGTCAGTGACAATCCCGTCGGTACGGAAGAAAATTTCTTAAGCCTTGAACAAGAAAGCCTGCAAGCTTATCCCAATCCTTTCATGGATAAAATATCCATTTCATTTAGCAATCATACAGCCGGCCATATTAAACTGGATGTACTCAATTCATATGGGATACCAATAGAAAAACTGTGTGATGCATGGCTGCCCGAAGGAAACCATAATTTTCATTTTAGCGGGGCAGATCTTAGCAGCGGTATTTACCTTATCCGCTTAACAACTGACAGCGGAGTAATCAGCAGAAAGGTATTGCGGAAATAAACTATTTTAAACTAAACAATACTATCATGTTCGGGAATTATAAAGCTAACTTAGCATTCTTACTTCCGTTACTAAGCGTATTTTCACTAACAGCACAGACAATTTCCTTTAACGACAGTTGGGACGAGGCCGGGTTCAACCTGGCCATTGAAGCAGCGGAAGGCATAGAAGTAATATATTCGGTTCAGGAATTCTATATGGATGATGTTAGCGTAAAAGGCACTTCCATGAAAGCCATTCATCTTCCCGGGGTCTTTCTTCCGAATAATGAAGGTGCTCCCGACCTGGCGGGAAGTAGCCGGTATATCGCTATTCCACAGGGTGCTGCAGCCAGCCTGAATGTCCTTTCTTACAGAACAGAAACATACAATAATATTGAAATAGCGCCTGCACCGCGCATACCCCTCGAAACAGATAACAGCCCGCTGTACTACAACAAGGATGAAAGTATCTACTCGACAAATGCTTTTTATCCGGCAGAACCTTTTCAGCTTTCAAAGCAAACTGTCATCAGGGGAGTGGATGCTGTGATACTTGGCATCACCCCTTTTCAGTATAATCCTGTAACGAAGGAGCTTATTGTTTACCGCGACATCAAGCTAGAGGTGAATTTTGAGGGTGGCAACGGGCAGTTTGGGGATATGCGCTATCGCAGCCGATGGTTTGACCCCATTCTTCGCGACAGGCTTTTGAAC